>JBDHIC010000001.1:0-26997 GCA_039589035.1 Gemmatimonadota bacterium
GTGACTTACGATTTCGTCCTCGGAGTAACGATCGTCAATCAACGGCTTGAAGACTTGGACCCGCTGGCGTGCGATCTGTGCGCGTCGGATACGCCGGATCAACTCCTCGGACTTGCCGCTGAACATCGGCCCACAGATAACCTCGACCCACCCTACCGGCCCACGCACGAACGGGCTCACGCTGCTGACCCCTCAATCTGTTCGGCGGGCCAATCGATGTGCTCAATCGACCGGGAGAGACCGGTTTCAATATCGATCTCGACCAGAGCAGCCTGAAATCGAACCTCCTCATCAGCCACTTCGAACCGATTGGGCGTCTGCGTGAGAAACCTCTCGATCGCACCTTCGGCGCGAATCCCGATCACGCCGCTGTGCGGCCCCGTCATACCGACATCTGTCACGTAAGCGGTCCCTCCAGGCAGCAAACGCGCGTCGGCCGATGGGACATGAGTGTGGGTTCCGATCACGGTTGCCACGCGCCCATCGGCATATCTACCAAACGCTATTTTCTCGGCCGTCGCTTCGGCATGAAAATCCACCACGATGGCCCCGGCACTGCTCACATCTTCGCGCTCGAGTAGGCTGTCCAGCCGTCGAAATGGACAGTCGATTTCCTTCATGAAGACCCTGCCCTGGAGATTCAAAACCGCTCCGGTAATAGACCCCATCGCACCAGTCCACACTCCGCGGCCGGGATTGGGGTGGGGGTAGTTGTCAGGCCTAAGCAAGCGATGCTCGGTATCAAGGTACGGGTACACCTCGCGGCGATCCCAGATGTGATTCCCGCTCGTGATTACGTCGGCACCGGAATCGAACAAATCGCGGGCGATGTCCGGAGTGATTCCAAACCCTCCGGCCGCATTCTCGCCATTGGCGACGACGAAGCAATACGGATCGGATGACCGAACCCGTTTGACTCCCAACGCAAAGGCTCCGCGGCCCGGCCGTCCGAAGATATCGGCGACGTGGAGTATCTTCACCGGCCCTCGTTCGGCACGATGGGACGATAACCGATCGGGTGGGCAAAGACCCCGCCGCAGGTACACCCGAGAGGATTTTTTGACGCCCTCAAGAAACGAGTGGGTAGCCTCCCCACCCGAGTCTCACTTCCTCGTTAAAGGCTTGTGATCGTCTGATGGAGCGAGGCTCCCTGTGAGAACGTGTTGGCTCAAAAAATTAGTCTCTCGAGCATTCCGCGTGCGGGGTCTTTGCCCAGCATCGGTTCTATCGTACGCGCCGATCGGCCTCCTTTCCTAATCCGCCACTTCGTCTTCGAGACACGCATCGATAGCGTCCTCGACGCGACGAATGCGTTCGACCAGGTCACCGCTGACCTCCGTCAATGCCTCTCGTGCGCGGAAGAGCTCGTCAGAGATCTCCATCGCCCCAAGCACAGCCGTCTGGAAAGGCTCTAGCGTTGGTGCGGCTCTACGAAGCTCACGCAGTGCGGCGTCGACGTGGGAGGCCACTCGTCGGGTATACTCCTCGTCGGCTTCGGATCGGATCCGAAACTGCTCGTCGAGTACGGTGACTTTAACTGCGTCTGCGGTTTTCTGATCGGTCATGCGTCTACAGCGTAACGAACGCGCGTAAGCAACTCGCGTATCTTGCCCTCGAGAAAGGCCGCATGGCGGGAAAGGCGATCTCGCTCGCTTTCCAGAACTCGGACGCGCTCTTCGAGCGCCGCCGGATCAAGCCCGGTACCGAGCCGCTCACCGGCCGCCACCGCCTCGTTGTAACGTTCGGTCAACTCCGTGTGCCGGGAAAGGAGCAACCTAACCTTGCCCTCCAACCCAGCCACCGCGTTAGCCAGATCGGTGCCCGCCGTCCCGTCGCCTGTCTGTGTCTCTTTCACCGTCGCCGGTAGCCCCTTTCTTCAACCAGATGGCCCATCAAATGGTCAACCTGCTCATCCACTTCATCATCAGTCAAGGTCCGATCGGTCCGAAACGTGAGCCGGACCCCTAGACTGTAATACCCTCGATCCACTTGCACCCCCCGGTAACGATCAAACACCTCCACTCGCTCGAGATCTTCGAGCCCTACCGATCGAACCGCTTCGATGATCACCTGAGCCGTATCGCCATCGGGCACGACCAGGGCAAGGTCACGAGCGATCGCCGGCTCCCTTGGAACGTCGGCCACGGAGAGAGCGTCGCCGTCCGCGGGCAAAGCGTCCAACCCGAGCTCCGCGACGAACACCTTCGAGGTGAGACCCCACGAAGCGGTGACCGCGGGGTGAAGCTCACCGCAAAACCCAATCGTGTTCCCAGCGCGATCTGTGAGCTCGGCTTGTCGGCCAGGATGCAGGAATCGTCTCGCGCCCCGATCAACGACGCACTCGCTCAATCCGAACTGCGTCAGGAGCTCCTCAACGTCACCCTTTAGGTCAAAGAAGTCGTACTCGATCTGATCGGTCGCGGTCCAGTCGAGCGCCCCGCGTGCGCCAGCGGCCACCATCGCCACCCGCCGCCGCTCCCGCAACGGCGCCCGTTCGGACTCGGTGCCGCCATCAAACGCGTGGCCGATCTCGAACAGCTTCACGCGGCTGGCCTGCCGGTTCAGATTGTACGCCACAGCGCTCCCCAAGGTTGTGAATACATATGGTCTCAAGAACCTCTGGCTTTGCGATATAGGGTTCTTGATCTCAACCAAGTTATCAAGTAGCTCGAGGGTCGCCAGTGTGGCCGAGTCGACAAACGAAGGCGTCTGCGCTTCGTCAAACCCCGCCGCTCGCAGGGTTTCACGCACGCGCGTGGTTCGCCGCTCGTCTCCGGTCGGCTCGGGCGCTATCGGGGGCGCCGGCAACGCTTCCATCGGGATCCGCGAATAGCCGGTCAACCGTGCGATCTCCTCGATCAGATCGATCTCACGAGCAACGTCGAAACGCCAGCTTGGCACCGTCACAGCAAGCGCCCTATCGGTCGCGCTCTCCGCGCCGAACCCCAGCGACTCGAGCGCTCGCGTGATCTCGGGAACCGGGATCGCATATCCGACAAGCGCCTTGACCCTCTGGTCGCGCAGAGTAAGGGCGCCATTGCCAGTCGCTCGAGGTTCTACGTTGGCTCCCATGCCCACGACCCCCGGCGCGACGCGCCCACCCGCGAACTGAGCGATCATGTCAGCGGCGCGATCGATCGCCCAGCCAGTGATCTCTGGATCGACGCCGCGCGAGAAGCGCGTGGAGGCCTCGCTGACCATGCCAAGCCGCCGCGCCGTGCGGCCAACCCGACTCGGATCGAAATGCGCGCCCTCCAGGAATATTTCAGTTGTTGAAGAGCTCACCTCACTGTCGGTACCCCCCATCACGCCACCGATGGCGACCACCTCTCGCGCATCGGCAATCATCGTCATCTCCGAAGTGAGAACTCGTTCCTGACCGTCGAGTGTCTCCATTCTCTCGCCTTCGTGCGCGCGTCGCACCACGATTTGTGCGTTCGAGATTCGTTCGAGATCAAACGCATGCAATGGCTGACCAACCTCGAGCATCACGTAGTTAGTTACATCCACGATGTTGTTTATTGGTCGTTGATCGAGCGCGAGCAACCGGGTCTGTAACCAACCTGGGCTGGGTCCGATCGACACGTTATTGATGACCCGACCCAAATAGCGCGAGCAACCATCCCGATCCTCCACCTCTACGCTCGCCTGCTCGTTCGCCGACCGCCCACCCTCGCTCAAGTCGAGACGGGGCAACTGCATCCTCTTGCCCGTGATCCACTGTGTCTCGCGCGCGATGCCGAGGTGACTGAGCGCGTCACCTCGGTTCGACGTGACGTCGATAACGAGGATCGTGTCGTCGAGTCCCAGTGTCTCGCGCAGGTCGCGGCCAAGGTCTGCTTCCTCCGCGTCCGGGATGGCCCAGATCCCCTCCGCTGACCCAAGTGCATCGAGCCCCAGCTCTGGCGCCGAGCACAACATGCCATCCGATTCCACGCCGCGGATCTTCGCGCGCCGAATCTTGCTACCACCGGGCAGCTTCGCTCCCACCTGAGCGTATCCGTAAAGCGCCCCGACCTCGACGTTCGGCGCGCCGCACACGACCTGTCGACTGCCATCACCGGCATCGACCGTGCACAGCGTCAATCGGTCAGCATCCGGATGCGGTTTCGCCGTCAACACCTTCGCCAAGATGACGCCGGAAAATGGACCGAACGCGGGGCGCAACTCGTCGACCGCCAGCCCCTGATCGGTCAGGCGTTGAGCCAGTCCTGCCGGTCCGAGCTCGTCCAGCACACCGTCGTCGAAGAACTGGGATAGCCAGCGGAAGGAAACGTTCATCGGCCCACGAACTGTTGCAGGAAGCGAAGATCGTTTTCGAAGAACATGCGGATGTCTGGCACACCATATTTGAGCATCGCATGCCGCTCGATGCCGATGCCCCAAGCGAAGCCGGTGTAGCGCTCGCTGTCGTAGCCGACGCCCTCGAGGACCGCTGGATGAACCATCCCACATCCGAGCAGCTCGAGCCACCCCGTCTGCTTGCACACCCGGCAGCCTTTGCCCTCACAGAACAGACAGCCTAGATCGAGCTCGGCCGAGGGTTCGGTGAACGGGAAGTACGACGGTCGAAAACGGACCTCCACACCCGATCCGAAGAACTCGCGGGCATACTCGGTGAGCGCCCATTTGAGGTGGCTCATCGCTATCCCCTCCTCGACCCACAACCCTTCGATCTGGTGGAAGTATGGAGAGTGAGAGGCATCAGGTGTGTCGCTGCGAAACACGCGGCCGGGGCAAACCACACGGACGGGCGGCTGCTGCTCCTCCATCGTTCGGATCTGAATCGGCGAAGTATGGGTTCGAAGCACCAACTCATCGCTGAGGTAGATCGTGTCCATCTCCTCTCGTGCCGGATGGCCCTCGGGGATGTTCAGGGCTTCGAAGTTGTACCAGGTAGTCTCGACCTCCGGTCCGCGCGCGACGTCAAAACCCATGCGGCGGAAGATCGCCAATAGATCCTCGGTGACGATTGTCAGCGGATGGCGGGTACCCAACCCTCTTCGTCGCCCGGGCAAGGTCACGTCCTCCGTCTCGGCTTCGAGTTGACGAGCGAGCGTCAACTCCGCCAACGCCTTCTCTCGCTCAGCGATCGCCGACTCGAGTTCGAACTTGAACTGATTGATGAGATCACCGGCCGCGGGTCGGTCTTCGGCAGCAAGCTTCCCAATCGACTTGGCCTCGGTCGTCAGCGAGCCCTTGCGGCCCAGCGTCTGGACGCGGATAGCCTCGACTTCGGCTAGGTCTGTCGCCCGCTCGAGTTCCAGAGCGACCTCGCGCTGGATCGCCTCCAGGCGCTCAGACAACCCGCTCGACATGCGTCAACTACCGGAAGTGCTAGAGGTGGGCCTTGGCGGCCGTAGCCAGCTCCGCGAAGCCCTCGGGGTCATTCACAGCGAGATCGGCCAACATCTTTCGGTCGATTTCGATCTCGGCTGACTTCAGGCCGTAAATGAAACGCGAATACGACAGTCCATTCTCTCTGGCGGCGGCGTTGATCCGCGTGATCCAGAGCTTGCGAAACTGGCGCTTTCTGTCTCTGCGATCGCGGTAGGCATAACGCAGGCCCCGCTCTACAGTCTCTTTCGCCGACATGTAAAGCCGGCCACGGCCACCCCGATAGCCACGGGCTTGCTTCAGGATCTTCTTCCTGCGCTTGTTACCTCGGCTGCTGTTGCTTGTACGCGGCATCGATCCCTCCTATGAAGAAAGCAACCGTCTAATTCGAGCCGAGTCCTCCTGACTCACTAGACTCGACTTCCTCAACTGCCGCTTCCGCTTTCTCGATTTCTTCGTGAGAATGTGGCGCAGGTGACCCTGTTTTCTCTTGATCTTGCCCTTTGCGGTCGTGCGAAATCTCTTCGCCGCTCCGCGATTCGACTTCATCTTTGGCATAGGTGCCTCCCCTTGCGAGGCTCAGCTCTTCGTATCTGAAGTGCTCTTTGTGTTGGGAGCCAAGATCATGAACATGTTTCGCCCCTCGAGGCGAGCCCGCTGTTCGATAATGGCCAAATCCCCGATCTCCTCGACCACATCGTTCAGAACCTCCCTGCCGTTCTCGGTATGGGCCATCTCTCGACCTCGAAACATGATCGTGACTTTTACCTTGTTACGATCATCGAGGAAGCGCTTGATGTGGCGCGTCTTGAACTCGAAATCGTGCTCCTCGATGTTAGGCCGCATCTTGATCTCTTTCATCTGGGTGACGTGCTGTTTCTTGCGCGCCTCCCGTTCGGCCTTTGCCTGTTCATACTTGTAACGTCCGTAGTCCATGATCCGGCAGACCGGTGGCCTTGCGTTGGGGGCCACCTCTACCAAATCCAGGCCTTGGGCGCGAGCTGCCTCTTGTGCCTCCTCGATCGGAACCACCCCGACCTGCTCACCATCTTGATCGATGAGCCGGATCGGTGAAAAGCGGATCTGCTGGTTGATCCGCGGCTCGCTATTGCTGATGTGAACCTCCTTCCGTTGGCGACGAGTGAACGCCCGCCAGGTTTATCGCTCGGGAACGCAAAGGCGGACCGCCTGTCCACACAGGAGCCCGCCCACACAAAACACCGCGCCGACCATTCACTACGGGCGGGTCGGCGTCGCGTTCCCTTACCTGCGAACAGCCAGCGGCGTCCGTCAGGCGAGAAGCCGTGGGCTTCTGCTTCTTTGTAGAACAGCCCCGGCCATACTGCCGAGGCACATGAATCTTACTCGATCGGCGGGGGTCAGTCAAACGTGCAAGCGGCTCCCTGGCTCAGTCATCTCGGCTATCTCGGGGCCTTCCCAGTCGGCCGGACGGGAACCAAGACCGAGACGCCACGCAACCGCCCTGGCGATCCGCTCCGAGGCCCGGCCGTCACCGTACGGGTTCGTCGACAACGACATCCGACTGACCGATTCTCGGCCAGCGGTCAGGGCGATCGATATCATCTCCAGAAGCTCGTCGCCATCCGTGCCCACCAGATGAAGCGTACCCTGGTCGATCCCTTCCGGACGCTCGGTCACGTTACGGACGATCATGACCGGCACACCAAGCGTGGTCCCTTCCTCCTGCAATCCACCTGAGTCGGTGACAATCAGCCGGCTGGCCTCCATTAGCGCGATCATCGAACCGTACTCGAGCGGCTCGAGGAGGAAGACATTCTCTACATCGCCTAACACTGGCCACACCGCCTCGCGAACGATCGGGTTCAGGTGGACCGGATAGACAAAGGTGACATCTGGATTCTGATCCGCGGCGCGGCGAATGACCCCCGCCAGCTGCTCCAAACGAGGCCAATTCTCACGTCGATGCAATGTGACTGTGACGTATGGTCCAGGAGGCAGGCCATCGGGAAGCGTCCCTTGCCCGGCCGCGAACAACAAGGCGTCCACACCTGTCTGACCGGTAACGAAGATCGACTCCGGTTTCTTGCCTTCATGCAGCAAGTTTTCGCGCGCCAAGCGGGTGGGTGCGAAATGAAGATCGGCGACAACAGCCGTCAAACAGCGGTTGACTTCTTCGGGGAACGGTTCGCGCGTGTCGTAGCTCCGGAGCCCAGCTTCGACGTGACCCACCGGAATCCGCTCGAGGAAGGCCGCCCACGCGATGGCGAAGGTCGACAGCGTGTCGCCCTGCACCAGCACGTACGTCGCACGCATCTCCCTAAGGTGTCGAGCCGCCTCAGGCAGAATGCGCTCGATGAGTTCGGGGAGCTGTTGTCGCACAGTCATGACGCTGAGATTGGCGGTCGCGGTGAGACCGAAGATCGATAACGCGTGGTCGAGCTGCTCCTGGTGCTGTCCGGTTACCAGAAGAAGCGGGTCGATACCTGGTACTCGTTCGAGGGCACGATAGACGGGCGCCATCTTGATCGCCTCGGGTCGGGTCCCGAAGCTGACTACGACCCTCTTTTTGGACACGGTCCTACCTCGGCTCTCGTCTCGGGGTGACCCGGCCGACGCGTGATTCGGATATCTTCAGTATCTCGTTGAGCACTCGACCTACAATGGAGAGCCGAATGCCTACTCGCCGCGCTAGATATAGCAATAAGCAGGCCATTCTGCCCCAGGAAAATCGGGCCTCTGATCCCGCCCGAACATGGCTCGCAGCGCTGCTTGCCGTCGGCGGTGTGACCGGTCTCGGTCTGCTCAGTCTGCCATATCCGTTCCACGGGGATCAATCGCTGTTCCTTTTCATGGCCGAGCAAATCGACCGGGGTGCCGTGCTGTACCGCGACACCTGGGACATCAAGCAGCCCGGCATTTACGTGTTCTACATCGCAGCTGGGCGGGTCTTCGGATTCAGCGAGATCGGCGTCCATCTATTCGAGATCGCCTATTGGTCGGTTTTTTCGCTCACTGTCGTAGTTGCGATGCGTGACCGCATCCGCACTCCGATCGCACTTGGTCTCGCGCCAGTGATGATTGTCGGGACCTACTATCTCGGTTCCCGACCCTCGCACCTAACTCAGATCGAGATTCTGGTTGGCTTTCCGCTCTTTCTTACCACTTGGCTTGCCAACTCGACGTCGAGACAGCACTCAGACTTGCGGCTGATCTTGGCCGGCGTCGCCGCTGGTGTCGTGTTGATGTTCAAGTTGATGTTGCTCCCGATCGTCACGGCTGTTTGGCTCCCGGCTTTGATCAACGGGCGCCGGCGTCAAGCGATCCGGACGATCGGCCTGCTCTCGATCGGAGTCGGCATCATCGTACTCCCCTTTATCGCGTACATCATCCTCCATGACATCGTCGAGCTCGTAGCGTGGACAACGTTCGTGTTCCCCTTCGAAGCGGTCGGCATAAACGAGCGCTCGCTGTACCGGCTTCTGCGCTCCGTGGTTTGGTTCGGGATCTTCTTTTTTGCACCTCTGATTCTTGTCAGTATTCGACTTTTCGCGCGTCGATCTCGACCCGATCGGATCACGATCGCGTTACTGGCTTGGATCCTGGCGGCGGTTCCGGTCACTGTGCTCCAGCTTTGGTGGTCGTACCACTTCCTCATTTTCGCGGTCCCGGTCGGGCTTCTCGCAGCCGAGGGGCTGGACCTGCTCGCGAGGGGTTGGAAGAATCGGGGGCGGTGGTCTTGGGTTCTGCTCTTGATCCTCCTGGCCGGGCCGATGGCTAGCGCCATCGACAAGACTCGGCGACTGGTTGAGCATCGCTTTGCGATCACTTCTGCCGATCGGGCCGAATTCCAGACATCCCTCGACGCGGGCTACGGGGAGACGCTCCAAGAGGTTGCTTTTCTCTACGAACCGGAGAGCCAGGCGGGAAGCATCTTCGTGTTCGGAGATCCGCGCTACCAGGCTCTTTCCGGTCGTCGTGCCGCGATCGCGCTAAACGGATGGTCGCCGGAGTACTGGTCTGCCGAGGTGTGGCAGTGGGCGCTCGATGATCTGGAGGCGACGCGCCCAGCCTACATACACGTATCAGCATCAGCGGCGCGTCTTATCTCGGAACGCTCGCCCCAGATGGCCAAGTTCCTCGAGCTACGATACCGGAGGACGCGCGCGGGCCGAAGCGGGATTTGGTACGAGCACCTATCAACAAGAAGCAGCCCTTGACGCGATTTCGGCCTAACGAAGTGACTCCACCTGATATGCGGCCTCCACGAATTGCACCGCGGTCAGCGCTCGATCGAGGGGTTCCGGTGCAATCCCACCGCGTACACTCTTCACAAAGCGATCCAGCATGCGCCTGAACGCTTCCCCTTTGTCGTAACCGCTGCCAAACTCCTCCCACTCGTCCCTATCGCAGCGGACCCAACCACCGTCCCAAGCGATCCGGAGCTCGCCGTCACTTCCGTGAACATGGACGTAGTCCAGAGTCGCACTGTTGTAGGCCCAGGAGAGTGCGATTCTGCCCACCGACTCACCTGCGAGGCGAACGATGATCTCCGCGGTTTCTTCCACGCGACCGTTGGCGCTCGGTGGTCCGAGTGCGGCCGCGACCACTCGAGGTTCACAATCCCCCGTCAAGACGGATAACACGTCATAGGCATGCGGCCCGTTGTCCATGATCACCCCGCCACCTGATAGCTCGGGTCGGGTGTGCCACGTATCGACCAACGGCAGGCGTGAGCAGAAGGACACCTCGACGTGAACCGTGGGACCGATCTTGCCGGATTCGATCCGACGGCGGGCCTCCCAAAGATCCTCCACGAACCGGAACTTTGACGATACCATGAGCACTCGTTTTGCGCGTTCGGCGTGCGAGACCATCGATTGAGCGCTTTCACTCGAGATCGCGAGCGGCTTCTCACACAACACGTGGATATCACTCTTGAATAGCTCCGTGGCGCCCTCCTCGTGCATCGCCGGCGGAGTGCACAGGCAAGCAGCATCGGGTGCCACCTGTGACAGCATCGCCTGGATGCTGTCACAGGCTACTCCGCCATAGATATCGACGAACTCTCGGCGCTTCTCTTCGATCGGATCGACGACCGCAATCAAGCTGACGTCACTGCGCTCCTTTATCGCCGTGGCGTGCGCGTGCGCGATCCGTCCACACCCGATGATCGCCAAGTTCATGCCCTGGCCTCCGATCGACGCCCTTGAAACACGTGTCGAGACACCAACGACAAGTACCGCACAACGGTGGGCAAGACTTCCATCTTGCTGTCACTCGGTTTGTGATCGTAGCGCAGCACGAGTGGGACTTCGTCCGGTCGAGCCCCGTTCGCGCGCAGCTCGAGCAAGAGCTCCAGCATGCAGGCGAACCCTTGCTCGGCGACAAACCGCTGGCCGGCGGTACGGATACCGACGAGCGTCTTTGCTCGATAGGCGCGGAAGCCGCTCGAATAGTCGCGCACGGGTGGGAACGGCAACACCGTTCGCAAGAACCGGCTAGCGGCGTGACTCAGCAAGCGTCGATGAGGCGCGACACCGATCTCGGCGCCTCCGGGTGCAAAGCGAGATGCCACGACAACGTCGCTACCCGCACGGATCCGGTCGAGCATATCAACGATCAAACCAGGATCATGCGAGTTGTCACCATCCATGGTTACCACGACATCAGCACCATCGACTGCACGAGTGAGCCCGGCGTCAAGCGCGTCGCCAAGACCCAAGCCCGGCTCTAGCGCCACGATCTCGACCGGTACCCGACCCTGAAACTCGGCCACCCGGTCCAACGTGCCATCGGTGGAACCACCATCTACGACGACCACTCGGTACCCATCACGCTGTCTTTCCACGAGCGCCACGATCTTGTGGAACAGCGGCTCGATCGCCTCGCTCTCGTTGAGCACAGGGATCACTATCACGGTCTGATGAGCGCCACTCAACCCGATCTACCAATCGGCCGACTCAAATCGCCAACCAGTCGGTCTACTGCCTCGGTCACTCGTTCTGCGATAAATGCCGCGTGTGTCTCGTTGTGGCGTTCCGTCCACGGTAGAACCAACACGCTCGCCAGACCCATCTTACAGCCTGGGAAATCATCGAGATTCTCCAGCGGATAATCGCCGTGCAACGAGTAAGGGTGATCACTCTGCCCGAATGTCACACGCTCTCGAAACTGACGACACATAAACGCTGGGTAGCGGATGTAATTGGGTGTGCTCCAGACACCCAATGACTTGAGCTCGCCAGCCAGCGCGGCCGGCCCACCGGGCACGATCTCTGAATCGACGAGCAGCGGGAAGCGCCAGTAGGTAGCCACTGCGTGGGGCGAGATAGGTATCGGCCGCACACCAGCTACGTCTGCCAAGCCGCGGCCCAGGACGTCAGCCACCTCCACGCGGTTCTTCACCATCGCAGTGAGTTTTCTGACCTGGCCCAGTGCGACGGCCCCCTGCAGCTCCGACATGCGATAGTTGAGACCCAGGAACTCATGGTCGGGCGCCTCGGAGTCATAGTTCCAACCCTTGTCGGCCCACACCCGGGCGCGTCTTGCGAGCGCTTCCGAGTCCGTGACCACAAAACCGCCTTCGCCGCAGGTGATCTGCTTGGTTTGCTGTAGGCTGAAGGCCGCAATTTGGCCCAGGGTCCCGACGAATCGGCCGCGATACTTCGCCAGGTACGCCTGCGCGGCGTCCTCCAGCAAAGGAACGCCCCGTTCGGTCGCCAGCTTCATGATCGGATCCATCTCACACGGGTTTCCGAATAGGTGTGTAACGATGATCGCCCGGGTCCGATCCGAGATCTTCTGGGCGATGGTATCCGCGGTGATGTTGAGCGTCTCCGGATCTACGTCCGCGAATATGGGAATCGCACCTTGATATAGGATCGGCGAGATCCCGCCCATGTCGGTGATCGGCGTCGTTATGACCTCTTCGCCGGGACCGATGTCGAGCGCTGCGAGCGCCGTGTGTACGGCCGCCGACCCAGACGACACGGCCCGCGCTTGGCGTGTCCCGAGAAGAGCCGCCACTTCCGACTCGAAAGCTCGAACCTTGGTGCCGTTGGGACCAAAGAGGATACCGCTCTCGAGCACTTCAAGAAGCAACGTGCGTTCCTCGGGACCAAAGCTCCGACCGCTCGCGTCGCGCTCACTTGGGAGGACGATATCGGTGCTCATGCGTGCTCGACCAACGGCTGACCGGCAGCTTGGAGCTGAGCTCCAAAGGATGCCTCGACCAACTCGGTCAAAGGGATTACGTCGCCACAGCGGCCAAGCGCTCGAACCTCGGTCGCCAACAACTCCGACTTTCTGTCGAGGCTCCACTTCATACCTGGGTGACGCGCGATACGCCGATCGAGCCCGTCCTCCTTGAGCCCAAGAACATCAACTGCATGGAGTTGATACCAAACCCATTCACGACGCATGTGTGCGAGCCTACGAACGACGCCAAACGCGGCGTCGGGGAGTGCCAACCGCAGCGTGTGGTAGTATGGCAATCGTAGCAATGGGGTCGTGCACATCGGAACCTCGGCGATCGGTTGTCCGTCGGTCAGCTCGACGTGGGGTCGAGTCGATCCAAGTACGGAGCGCCACGAAGTCTGCTGGACGCGGTCGCGCTCGGAGACACTTCGTCTGGCAACAGCGATTCTCAGTAATGGCTGAAGGATCGATGGATACGTGGAACTGTCGTATTGATAGCCGGCCTCCGCCAGCTCACTGAGCAGCGCTTCGTTCCCATCCCAACTCGGCGCGCGAAAGCCGCTTACCTGGCTCGCGGTCAGCCCCTCCAGCAACACCTTGGACCCTCGCACTTCAAGCCTTAAGTCAGAAGGTGTGAGTTGTGCGAAAGGCAACCGGTGCGTCATGGAGTGACTGGCCACCTCGTGGCCCCGGGCGACAATTCGGCGCACTACGCCGGGATGATGGCGAGCCTCCTCGGCGATCAGAAAGAACGTTGCCCGGGCCTCACAGGAATCGAGGATGTTCATGATCCGCGGCACCGCCGCAAGGTATGCCGCTCCATCGTCCGTAGGACGCTCGAAACCGTAACCCTCCAGATGACTGGCTACCGAATCGACATCTATCGACAAACCCACGTATCTCATGACGTGCCTGCCACGGACCGGCACATCTGATTCACGGCTTCCTCGGCGACCGCTGCGGAACTGTTCCACGAAGTCACCCTCGGGTACACCTGAGCAGTGGTTGCCAGATAGACTCGTCCCGGCACTAGCTCGGCTGGCGGTTTCCGGCTTCCGTATCCTGGCGAGTAGAGTGGCTCAACAAACGGAGCCTTGAATAGGTAGCGCGCCTTGATGGAGTCTCGGCTGAGGTCGGGGAACAAATTCAGTAAGGCGCTCACGTACTCGTCGATCACTTGCTCTGGGTCGCGGTTAAACAACGGTTCGTCACGGTGCACGTAGTTCAGCAGATACACCAGGTGGTACCCACCGGTATCCTCTGAATCGAGCACCCGGGTGGTTTCCACGATTCCATCGAAAGGGGTCTCACTCTCGACAACTGGCATCCAATAGTGTGATGTCAGCGGCCTGTCGAGCAGCACGAGAACGTTCATCACGCCTTGGTAGTCGATACCAGGATCGGTAGACGCCAATTGGTCGCCGAGCTTCCCGTTCCCGCAGATGCCCCGCAGCTGAACGAGTGGCACCGTACTAATCACCCGGTCATACTGTGTCTCTCCCTCAGCGGTCGTGACGACCGGACGCCCATTGGAATCGAGCTCCAGCCTCTCCACCGGTTTGTTTTCAAGCAACTGCCCACCGGCTTCCCTTAGCGAGGAAACCAGCGCGTCCGTCAATCCATGATATCCGAGCCGCGGGTAGCCTTTGACCTCGGGGCCTGTTCCCTTCTCGCGTTTAAAGCTCGCCCAGTACCAGAGGGCTGGGATCTGGCTGTAGGCAGCACCAAACTTTGCTTCCAGCAAGGGTCGCCACAGACGGCCGAACGCCCGCCTTCCTGAAAGCCGGGTCAACCACGTCTCAGCGGTGATATCATCGAGCCCTTCGGATCGGGCGAGGTGGGCAGCGTACAATGCGGTGAACCCAAGTCGCAGCCTGTCTCGCAATGGCACCACGCCAAAACGCAGTAGATCACGTGGACTGCGGAGTGGGTACAACTGACGTCGATACATGAACCCCAACGACGCTTCCCTCCAGTACAACCGGTCCCGAACACCAAGCTCTGAACACAGTCGAATCAGGTGTTCATCGGTCGGCAAGACAACGTGATAGAAGCAATCCAGATTGTGCTCACGGTGCCGAAACGTAGTCCCGAGACCGCCGAACGAAGGCGTGGCCTCGAGAACTGTCACATTCGCCCCAGCGCGGAGCAACAAGTGAGCGGAGGTGAGCCCAGCGATCCCGCCACCGATCACGAGAACATCGCCCAGCTTCGCGTGGGCCATTGCTACCCGTTTGTGCCCGTGCGAGCGGGCGACATCTTCATCCCATGCCGGAGCAGCAGGCTGAAGTAACGCGGAAGAGCGTGCCTCAACCGAAGACGGCTCTCGCTCTGCTTGCGATCATACCTCAGCACGAGTGGAACCTCAGCGATCGGGGCTCGCAACGCAGCCACCCCGAGCAGCAATTCGAGCCCTGCAGCAAATCCTGTTTCACGCGGGAGTCCGGGTCCCTCAGCCGGGTGAACCAGCTGAGCCAGCAGCGAGGATCGGTAGGCCCGGTAACCCGACGTGTAATCACGTACGCCTGGAACTCGGAACACGGCGCGTCCTACGAGCGCAGCGCCTCGACTCAAGAGCCGCCGAACTCGTGGCACTCCCACCTCGCAACCACCCACTGCAAAGCGCGACGCGATGACCAGGTCGTTCCCCTCGTTTAGACGCTCGATCATCGACAGAATCAACTCCGGTCCATGCGAGTCGTCGGCGTCTAGAGTCACAATCACGTCGCCGCGTTCGAGCGTGGCTTCGAATCCCGAGCGCAGGGCGTGGCCATAACCGAGGTTTCGCGGATGGCGAACGAGGTAGACCGGAAGGCGCCTCGCTGCCGCCTCAACCACCGCAGCCGTCCCGTCGGTAGACCCGTCATCCACGACCACGATCTCGTAGTCCAGTACAGCCGGAGCGATGACGCGACTAATCCGCTCCAGAAGCTCACCTAGGCAGGCGGCCTCGTTGTAGGCCGGTAACACGACCGAGAGCATCAAGATTCCCTCTATTGTTTCCCAAACGATGGGCCCAAATTTCCGATGCTCCCTAGATCAGACATGGGTTTTCTCGGGGGTTTTGACTCTACCCCAACGGTGCAAAAGGATCAAGAATTATGGTAATGTTTTTCAATTTGAGATAGTATTGGTCATTAAAGTGGTACTATTTTGCCTTTAGTATGAAAAGTGGTTCCACCCATGGTGAGTTCACACGAGGAACGACCTCGATCGCCTAAACTTGACCCGTTTTGGTAGCGAATCAGGGCGGCCGCGGGCTGGCCGCGGCCGTTGCACGGGGATTGAGCAGAAGAAAGACACCGCCCCACTCGTCCTCGTGAACATGTTTCGTCGATTCTCGAAACAGCTTCACAACCCGGCTTGAATCGCTCATCCACGGCTCCAGCGAACGTCTCATGAAATCTGGCGGATGGACTATCTCGCCGGTGACAAAAACCCGATCGGCTGAACGCATCAATTCCTCGTGTAGGGTGGTCACTTCCGCCGCGGTCTGTTGGCGGAGACTCACAACCTCGGCCGAAGAGTAGTACCTAAGGTACCTCGAGAACCCGGAG
The DNA here is from genome assembly GCA_039589035.1 of Gemmatimonadota bacterium. Taxonomy (GTDB): domain Bacteria; phylum Gemmatimonadota; class Gemmatimonadetes; order JACCXV01; family JAHWKZ01; genus CAMYLR01. The sequence continues at coordinate 16,074 of JBDHIC010000001.1, forward strand.
CTCTCGGACGTCAGAATCACATCCTCCTCTTTTGTATTCTCAAGCAGCCACTGCGCTTTGAGCCGATGACGATCTGACTCTGGGTCTCTCAGCATTGCCATACCGCTGATGCCATTGTGAAGAAGTAGCGCGCCCGGAAGCACGAACATGAGCAGGACATCGCTCCCGCGCCGTCCGACATGAACCAGTTGCGCGAAAAGCAGCCAAAACGGTACCAGTGCAAATAGCCATGCCTCAGGTTGATCCAAGTCCCCCACATACGCGATTACTGCTACATACGACACTAACCACAACAGGTTCGCCAACAGTGCGGGATCAAAGAATCGTGGTAAGCCGCGCGTTATACCACCATACAGTGTTCCGCCGAATGCAATTATCACAATCAAAAGAGTGACTGAACCCAGTTTCCCCCTGTATGATGGAGCCCTAGCACCAAGAAGCTTCTCTCCCTCTAATCGGCGACTGGGAAACTGCTCGCTGATCCAGGCACGAAACTGTGGTGAGGCAAAAAGAAAATTGCCGGTTGCCATAACGTGTCCGAATACCAATGTGCCATCAAGTAAGTCCTTTGGTCTCACACGCATGATTTGACGATGTCCCGGCCGCTCCAGCGTCATTTCCCCCGGATACTCGACTTGAGCCAAACTCCCGATCGTGTACGCGGTGGGTGCGAAGACGAGAATGAAGACCGCCAGATACGCTGCCACGTGCTTCTTCCCATTTCGCAGAAGCAGATACAAGGGCACCGATCCTAAAGCTGGGATGAGGTTCAGTACATGACCGAACACTGCCAGCACGCCGAACAGTCCACCGATCGCAGCGTGCTTGATCGACGACTGCCTTTTGAACGTCCACCAGACGAGGCTCAGAGCCAATAAGGAACCAAGCGCGTAGGTCTCAACCTCAGCTGCGTACCGCCAAAAACCGTATGAGAATCCCAACAACCCACCGGCTACAATAGCCGGCCGCCTTCGGAGACCGATCCGTTTCCACAAAACCAATGAAAACAACACCACGCCTGCACCGGCGAACACAGCTCCAAATAGGACTACGAGCTGGAATGAGCGATCAACAACACCCGTCGACTTGCCAAGAACGAACAGCAAGCGCATCAGTGGTAGGTGGAGCGGATGATACGGATGAGCCAGACGCCAGAAGGGATATTGCTCTACATCGTACGCGTACTCGTATGCATCATCAGCCTCAACGTGCACGACCGGCGCCGTGAACCAATAGAAGAGGAGCCACCCAGAGAACAGAGCGACCCAAACCCAGATGCCTCGATTCACAGTGCGCCTCAGAACGCACCACCGATAATGCTGCTCATGAGGACCAGCGGTACTGTTCCGTGGTACTCATGGTCGCCTGTTGTTTCGAGCGATACGCCGGCTTCCGTTTACTTGTCGCCAGCGAGAAACGATAGCCCCACTTCGATCAACTCCAGCTCGACCCCATCCGGATCGCGGATGAAGGCGATCCGCGGACCATCTTCACTGACGAGGTACGGCCCGCGATCGAAACTCAACCCGAGACCCTGCAGCGATTCACCGGCGGCATCGAGATCAGCGACGCCAAAGGCCAGATGCCCAAACTGGTTTCCCAGGTCGTAGCTCCGGCCATCGTGGTTATAGGTCAGTTCGATCGCGTGATGGTTCTGCTCATCGACCAGAAACACCAAGGTCGCGTCGGCCTTTTCGAGCACCTTGCGGCGCTCCTCCCTCAAGCCCAAGACCTTGGTGTAGAAATCGACCGACCGTTCGAGGTCGGTGACTCGAAGCATCGTATGCAGAAGTTGTGTGCGCATCTACCTGTGTTGATTTAAGGTTGACGAAGGTCGGTCTGAGCCCGCTCATTCCGCCACACTCGCACCACCTCGGACACATCCCGACCCTCAACGTCGACTTCGTAGTTGAGTTTCCGCATCGTCTCGGGGGTAAGGGCGTCAGTTAGATCTGAGAGAACCTCCGAGAGACGCGGTTCCCTTTCGAGCGTTGCCCATCGTACAACAGGCGCCGCTTGATAGGGCGGAAAGTAGTGCCGATCGTCATCCAGAACGAGCAGATCAAGACCGGCGATCTGACCGTCAGTGGAGTTGGCAACCGCGACGTCAATCTGGTCGTCGGCCAATGCGCGATACATGAGACCCAGATCGAGCTGCCGGATCGAGCCGAACTCCAACCCGTACATCTCTCGAAGACCAGGATAGCCGTCGGGGCGAGCCATGAACTCGGGACCAAATCCGGCCACAAGGTCGGCCCCGTGAGGGGTGAGATCGGCGATCGATGCGAAACCTTGTGCTTCGGCATCCATGCGACGAACAACCAACGCGAACGTGTTTTCGAACCCCAGCGGGCCAGTCCACTCAAGACCCCACCGTTCTCGATAGGCACGGCGGACTGTTTGATACACTCTCTCGGGATCGGTATCGACTGGGAGTTCGAGCACCGCGGTCAGAGCAGTACCCGTGTATTCCACATAGACGTCGATCTCACCGTTTAGCAGGGCACGGTGACAAACGAACGTGCCTCCCAGGTGAAATCGACGCCGAACTGCAACGCCGCGCGCCTCCAACTCCTGCGCCACGATCTCACCCAGGACGTTTTGCTCAGTGAAGTTCTTTGAGCCTATGACGATTGCATCACCTGGCGTGCAGCCGGCAAGCAGCATCGTCGTGCAAATCGTGACAGTCGCGTGCCACACGCGCCCACTCAACGGTTGTGGTCTTCTTTTGCGGCCGGCGTAGCCAGCGTCAGCCTCTTTTCCATCGCACCGAGCAAACCGTCGGCCAGCAACGCCAACAGCGCGGCTGGCAAGGCGCCGGCCAGGATCACCGTGTCGCTGACCATCGCCAGTCCCTGAAAGATGTATACACCCAGTCCACCAGCTCCGATTGCGGCCGCGATGGTAGCGATCCCGACCGACGTCACGGTGGCAACCCTGACACCGGCCAAGATGACTCCTGCTGAGAGCGGCAACTCGATGCGCGTCAAGAGCTGTCGATCAGTCATTCCCATTCCCCGGGCCGCTTCGCGCAAGGCTGGGTCTGTTCCTCGTATCCCGGCGTACGTATTGCGGACGATCGGCAAGATCGCGTACAAGGTGAGCGCTACGATGGCCGTGCTCGCGCCCACGCCGCCCAATAACGGAAGCGGAATCAGGAAACCGAACATCGCCAGACTGGGGATCGTTTGGACGACATTGGCAAGCCCCATCACCGGTCGTTCTACGCGACGGCTCCGCGATGCCCAGACACCTAGCGGCACCCCGATGAGAATGGCCCCGCCGACGGAGATCGCCACCAGCAGAAGATGTTCCAGCGTCAGATTGGCGATCTCTTGACGATGGTCGGTAGCGTATCGCCACAGGTCAAGCATCCCCACCGCCTTCCCGGCCATCGAGGATCTCGGCTAACGCGCGAATCTCGGGGTGATCCGTCTCGAGAAAAGTGTCCGGTGCCTCCAGTGCCTCCAACCTGCCAGACGTCAGCAGTCCAATCCGATCGCCCACGACCAGCGCCTCACGAACATCGTGGGTGACAAACAGTGCGGCCTTACCGAGCCGTCGCATGAGCGCCTTGAACTCTCGCTGAAGGCCGGCCCTCGTGACCGGGTCCAGCGCACCGAATGGCTCGTCCAGCAACAGCAGCGGTGGATCAGCAGCCAACGCTCGCGCAACACCAACCCGCTGGCGCTCGCCCCCGGAGAGCTGATGTGGTCGACGCGGTGCGTACGCATCGGCTGGGAGACCCACCATCTCGAGCAGCGTACGCGTGCGCTCTTCGATCCGATCCGGGTCCCAGCCTAGTAGCTCTGGAACCAAGCCAACGTTCCCGGCCACCGTCATGTGTGGGAATAGGCCGATTTCCTGAATCACATAACCGGTGTTGCGGCGTAGCTCGACCGGATCCCAATCCGACGTCATCCGACCGCCGACTCGGACGGTACCCACCGTCGGATCAAGCAGTCGGTTCACTAACTTGAGGGCGGTTGTCTTCCCGGCCCCCGACCGACCGACAAGAACGATCGTCTCTTGTTCGTTGACGGCAAGCGTGAAACGATCGAGAATCGCGTGCCGACTATCGATCGAGTAGGTGACGGCCTCGAATTCGACCGGAAGCGAGGTTGCGTGCTTGTCCACGTTTCGAGGCTAATATAGGGAGCCATGACGACCGTTACCCAAGCGGTCGAGTTGCTTTTCGCCCGTCCCGGAGCGCCACCGTTCACGACGCAACAAGGAGACGGGTGGGTAGTTCACGTCGACCAAACACCTATCTCCGCGGAGGCCTTCGCCTATAGTGTGGCTCGTGGCCTGTCCGACCATCCACGATGGCTTCACTGTCGATACCTGTACGACGAGACCGGCAGTGAGTTGTTCACCGAGATTACCGAGCAGCCCGAGTACTACCTGACCCAAGCGGAAAACCAGATACTGGAGCAGCAGGCCGATGAGATCCGACAAGCGGTGGGTCCGTTGCCGCTCATGGAACTTGGCGCTGGCACCGCGGTTAAGACGCAGCAACTCCTCGAGGCGTGGCTCGAGACCGACGGCAGCGCTGAGTACCTGCCGCTCGATATCGACCCTTCCGTCTTGGTTCAGGCGGCCAAGCGGCTCGCGACCGAGTTACCAGGGCTTTCCGTCACTGGGCTGGCGACATCCTACGAACGCGGGCTCGACTTGTTGGGCAAGCATCAACCGCTCTGTCTGGTTTTTCTGGGTTCGTCGATCGGAAACTTCAATCTCGAACAAACGGACGCGTTCTTAGCTCGACTCCGAGCGTGTCTCTCGCCTGACGACACGTTTCTGCTCGGCGTCGACTTGGTCAAGGATGTCGAACAGTTGGAAGCCGCCTACAATGACGCCGCCGGCGTAAGCGAAGCTTTTACCCGCAACCTGTTTCAGCGGATGAATCGCGAGTTGGGATCTGAGATCCCGGTTGATTCAATCGATCACGTCGCTTTCTGGAATGATCGACTACAACGAATTGAGATCTATGCCCGCTTTCGGGAGGAAGTACTGGTCGAGCTTCCATCGATCGATCGAAGATTTCGGATCGCGGCCGGCGAGATGGTACTCACCGAGATCAGCCGCAAATACCAACTGGCGAAGATCGAGTCCGACTTGGCGCGGTTCGGTTTCCAGCTTGAGAGTGCATTCACCGACAGCGAGCAACGCTTCGGTTTGCTGCTGTCTCGCCGCGTCGCTACCACTGGTGGACCACCCCCCTGGACACCCTTCGCAGCCGAGCTTCGTGCAGCACGCAGCCAGACGCTCAGGCTCCTGAGCAGCTTGAGCGATGATCAGCTCAAGCAACAGGTTCTTCCGATCTTGAGCCCGATAGCTTGGGACCTGTGCCACATCGCTGAGTTCGAGGAACTGTGGTTAGTCAACGCCATTGACGGGCTCAGCGAAGACACCAGCGTTCGCGACCGACTTTCCAAAGATTACGATGCGATCGCAACCCCGCGCGGGGTTCGTGGGGAGCTCGAGCTACCGGCAGGTCCTGACATAATGCGTCAGCTGAGAAATGTGCGTCGCGAAGCTCTGAGGCGCGCCCGACAGGTAAACCTCGACGCAGACGAACCACTGACAAAAAACGGCTTCGTGTACCACATGGTTGTCCAACATGAGCAACAACACCAGGAAACGATACTCCAGTCGATCGCTCGGATGGAGAACTTCGTGTATGAGCCAGCCTACGGGGAGAGACCGCCCAAGGCACCACTGCCACCAGACACCGAGATGGTCGTTATTCCGTCGGGATCATTTCCGATGGGCACAGATCGAGAGGCCGACACCTACGACAACGAACGACCCCCACACTGGGTGGAAGTCGACTCATTCTGGATCGAGACCGCACCAGTAACGGCTGGGCAGTTCCTCCAGTTCCTCGACGTAGGCGGCTACCAACGACGTGAATGGTGGTCCGACGAGGGCTGGGCGTGGCGCACAGAGCATAAAATCGAACACCCGCTCGGTTGGCGTCGCTCCGAAATCGGCTGGGAGGCCATCGAGTTCGGCCGCATCGAGCCACTCGTACCCACGCGACCGGTACAGCACGTTTCGTGGTATGAGGCATGCGCCTACGCTCGCTCGGTGTCCAAGCGATTGCCGACCGAAGCCGAGTGGGAGAAGGCCGCTGCATGGGATCCGGAAGCGCGGCTCACGCGCCGCTTTCCGTGGGGTGACAACCCGCCTGAGCCCGATCATGCGAATCTCGGTATCGAGATCTTCGGTCCCGCTCCAATCGGCGCGTTTCCCGCCGGCCGATCCTTCTATGGCTGCCACCACATGGTGGGTGATGTCTGGGAATGGACGGCAAGTGAGATGGAAGCGTACCCGGGGTTTGAGGCATACCCGTATCCGGAATACTCCCAGGTGCACTTTGGCCAGGGTTACCGGGTCCTTCGCGGAGGGTCATGGGCCACCGGTCGATCGGTCGCTAGGAACACTTTCCGCAACTGGGATCTTCCCCAGCGCCGACAAATCTTCGCTGGTTTTCGCTGCGCCCGGGACGCTTGATCACGCCCGGAGAACTCGCCAAACGACTGGCAAGGCTAGCGCTCGATATCGAGGAGTGTCGGATCGAGATCGGCTCGGTTCCAACGATCGGCTACTACGATGGAGCACCTCGACCCACCGGGACGATCTCGTTGATCGGCGGGCGTCATATCGGTAGCGGCGAGAACGTCGATTGGACACCTGGGGACCAGGCGGCATTCAAAGGCGCCGCGCAAGACACAGTTCCCATCGGACAAACAACGGTCAGCGATCTGAGTCAACACCTGGAGGGGAATCTTGTCGCCCATCACCGGGCGGCAATCGAGGCGGCAGCCATCGACCTGGCGTTACGCCAAGCCGGAAGCAACCCGTTTGCGTTCGCCGGACTGCCAGCAGAGCCCGTGACTTTTTGTTGGTCGATTGGTCACGATATGGCAGGAACCGCAGGCGGACCGCTGCAAGCGGTGCGCGCAATCCTGGCAGCCGAGCCAAGCGCGAGCTTTAAGCTCGACGTGCCGGCTGAAGGTTGGCCGGAGTCGATGTGGTCGGAGCTTGGCGCTATCGACCGGGTGCGGATCGTCGATTTCAAGCGCCAAGGGACAAGCCGCTCTGTAGCGCTCGCGCACCGGTACTTGCCTGAGGCTTGGCTAGAAGACCCTCCCTTGGAAGCGCTCGACGACACCGATCAGTCACACGCTTGGACCGACCGGGTAGCAGTCGATGGTTACGTGATGAGTGTCACCGACTTGGCCACACTCCCCTTTCAACCCGCGGCGATCAACGTGAAAGCGCCACGCGTTGGTGGCCCAATCGAAGCGCTCCGCTGTTTAGATCTATGTCGTGAGAGCGGCTGGACGCCTTACATTGGCGGCATGTTCGAGGTCGGCCCCGGCCGACCTCAGGCTCGAGTCCTGGCTTCGTTATTCACCAGCCGTCAATGGAACGACCTGGCGCCGATACGCGTGTGTGACTCGGATCCGTATCCGCCAAGTCCGTTGCCGATGTCTTCTGATTATCGAGGCTTTGGGGAAGCGGCCGTTATGGCCTACTAGCTGGTCGTCGCTTCAGGACGAGGAGCAGCTCCCTCCTCCGCGATTCGGCGTGCGAAGTGATCGATCTCCATCGACCCCAGTTCACCCTCGACGTGGGATCGGACGCTGACATGACCGATTCCCAGCTCGCGCTCACCGACCACGACCATGTACGGAATCTTCTGCGTCTCCGCATCGCGGACCTTGTAGCCCACGCCCTCTCTGCGGTCATCGACGTGCACCCTGATCTTGTGACGGTGCAGGTGGGCGGCAACCGTCTCGGCGTAATCGTTGAACTGGTCGCTCACCGGAATGATGCGTACCTGCTCTGGCGCCAGCCAAGTTGGAAAGGCCCCGCCGTAGTGCTCGATGAGCACGCCGAGGAAGCGCTCGATCGATCCCAGGATCGTACGATGGATAACGACCGGCTGCTGCTCGGTTCCATCGGGGGCGGTGTAATGCAGATCAAACCGTTCGGCCAAGTTGAAATCCAGTTGGATCGTCGCCAACTGCCACTGGCGCCCAAGCGCATCGGTCGCCTGGAAGTCGATCTTGGGGCCGTAGAACGCACCCTCGCCAGCTCCAATGGTGAACTCGCGCTCGTTCTCGACCAGCGCCTGTTCCAGCACCGCCTCGGCGCGATCCCACATCGCCTCGGTGCCGATGAACGTATCGGGGCGAGTCGAAAGCTCTATCGCGATCTCGAAACCGAAGACATCGCCGAGCACGAACTCCGTGAGCTCGAGCAGCGATGTCACCTCGGCTTGTATCTGATCAGGCGTGCAAAAGATGTGGGCGTCGTCTTGAACAAACGTGCGCACGCGCAAAAGTCCAGTGATGACACCCGATTTCTCGTACCGGTGCAATCGACCGAAGTCGGCATACCGGATCGGTAGATCCCGATACGATCGCTTACGACTCGCGTATACGAACGTCGATGCCGGGCAGTTCATCGGTTTTACCGCCAGCTCGCGATCATCCGCCGCCGTGAAATACATGTGCTCGCGGTAGTTGTCGTAGTGGCCGGAGCGGTGCCAGAGCTCGACATCATAGATCTGCGGCGTAACGATCTCCTCGTGCGGCCATTCGGTCTCGAACAGCTCGCGCATGAAGCTCTGCAACCGATTGTAGATCCACGCTCCCTTGGGATGAAAGTATGGGCTAGCCGGCGCATTCGAATGGAACGAGAAGAGGTCCAGTTCGCGGCCGAGCCGGCGATGATCGCGGGTTTTAGCCGCCTCGATTCGCTCCAGGTGTTGCTGCAGTTCGGCTTTGTCAAAGAAGGCCGTCCCATAGATGCGGGTCAGCATCTTGTTCCGCTCGTCGCCACGCCAATACGCCCCGGCGGTGGACAACAACCGGAACGTCCCCAGCCTTCCGGTGGCCGGTACATGCGGGCCGCGACAGAGATCGACCCACTCCCCCTGGCGGTACAGCGTCAACGTCTCGTCCGCGGGTAGGTCTTCGATGATCTCGATCTTGTAGGGCTCATCGAGCTCACGGAACAGCGCCAACGCTTCGTCGCGGGACACGACTTCGCGGGCAATGCCGAGGTCTTCTTTGACGATTTTGGCCATTTCGGCCTCGATCGCCTCGAAATCTTCAGGCGTAAACGGCGTGTCGCGGTCAAAATCGTAGTAGAACCCGTCGGCTATAACGGGACCGATCGTCACTTTGACTTCGGGCCACAGTCGCTGCACCGCCTGAGCCATGAGATGCGCCGTGGAGTGTCGGAAGATATCCAGCGCTTCGGGGTCACGGCGGGTCAGGATCCGGAGCTTTGAATCGCCTTCCAGGGGTCGATCCAGGTCGTACGGCTGGCCGTCGACCTCGGCTGCTAACGCCGCCCGAGCGAGGCCGGCACCGATCTGGTTCGCGACATCGAATGGGGTTGAACCGGCAGCAACCTCGAGCGTAGCGCCGTCCGGCAGAGCGACAGTTGTGGTCTTGTTATTGGTCATGGGGCAGCGAAGCTACGCCGCGCCGGTGGGGCCGAGCCAGCCCCAACGCTTGAGATCAACACTGCCATCAGCCTCGAACTCGACGCCTTCCCGCTCGAGTAGGGCGCGCTGAAGCTCCGGGGGGATTCCCACTTTGCCGATCGAGATCTCCCCACGCACGTTCATTACCCGCTGCCAGGGAACGTCGGCGTCGTCTGGTAGGGCGTGCAGCGCCCACCCCACGGTCCTTGCCGCTCTGGGCTTGCCGCACAACGCCGCTATGTGACCGTAGGTCGCGACTCTCCCGTGGGGGATCCGACGAACCATCGCGTAGATGTCGTCGTAGAACGATGACGATCGCTTAGCATCGCGGGTGACCGAGGGTTGAGGTTTCACGCGTCTTCAACCCGATTCTGCGCGCGCTGCGACCCTCGCAAGCCGCGACACGACCATGTCACCCATTTCAGCGGTTGCGATACCGCTTCGGGCGTCGGCCGACGGGACATCTCCGCTCTGGAGAAGGCCACCGACGGCGCGCTCGATCCGCTGAGCGCCGCTCACCTCTCCCAAGAAGTCGAGCATCATCGAGGTCGCCGAGATCGCCCCCAGCGGGCAGGCGACATTCTGACCGGTGTACTTGGGAGCCGACCCGTGGACGGGCTCGAACATCGATGTGCGTCCCGGGTGAATGTTGCCCGACGCGGCTATACCCATCCCACCCTGCAGCATCGCGCCCAAGTCGGTTATGATGTCACCGAACAGGTTCGTCGTGACGATGACATCAAACCACTCGGGGTTTTTCACCATCCACATGCAGCACGCATCGACGTAGGCGTGGTCGGTCTCGATCTCGGGAAAATCGCGGGCGACGTGCTCGTAAGCTCGGGTCCACAGATCGTGCGGCCGGATCGCGTTCGCCTTGTCGACCAGCGTGACACGCGGAGGGCGGTCGGAGATCCCGGCTGCCTCGCGCTCTTTGCCCCTCTTTCGCGCCAGCTCGAAGGCGTACCGGCACGCCCGCTCACACCCCTTCCACGTGTAGAGACCGTTGACGAGCGCAACCTCGTCGGGTGTGCCCTTCTTGAGATGGCCGCCGATCTGCGCATAGAGCCCCTCGGTATTCTCCCGCACGACGACCAACTCGATGTCGTTCGGACCCTTATCCTTGAGCGGACAGAGATGTTCGGAGTACAGTTTGATCGGTCGCAGGTTCACATACAGATCGAGTCCGAAGCGGAGACCAAGAATCACCGAGCGCTCGACGAGTCCCGGCTCGACGTCGGGGTGACCGATCGCACCGAGGAGAACCGCGTCAAGATCTCGCCATTCTTCGATCACCGAGTCGGGCACGAGCTCTCCCGTCTTCAGGTAGTGCTCACTGCTGTACGGGTACTCTACGAGCTCGGTCTGGAACCCCTCGAGCTGGGCCACAGCGGCGAGGACTTTTATGCCTTC
>JBDHIC010000002.1:0-36540 GCA_039589035.1 Gemmatimonadota bacterium
TCGGCTGCGCAGCGTCGGGACCGGGGAGCCGGCATTGAACCGAGTACACGAGGAGGACAGCTTGGCTGCAAAGCGAAAGGTGGAGGTGTTTAGCGCTGGTTGCCCGGCGTGTCAGACCGTGATCGACCTGGTGAACCGCGTCGCTTGTTCTTCGTGCGAGGTGTCGGTCGTCGATATGAACGACGCCAAAGTCGTGCGCCGCGCCGCGCTACTCGGTATCCGCTCCGTCCCCGCTGTCGTCATTACATAAGCAGCAGGACCAGGTGCGCACATAGCTCGCAGTTGGAGGGGCCTGGGTTTGACCGTTCAACGCTTTTCGTGGTAGGCTCGATCTAGGCACGGGATTGTTTTTGAGAGTTTGGGTCCGGTTTGACAGAATATGAAGCCAGAAAAGGGGGAGTTATGCGTCAACTTGAGCATCTGTCAGTCGCCCTCGCCGTCGTGTTCACCATGACCGCACTTTTTGCATGTAGCTCGAGACAAGCCCGCCAACAGGAGGGCGAGCAGTGGCACGGTCGCGTTTATCCGGCAGTAGGTGGGGAGCAGTTCGCCGAGGAGAACTCGGTGGCCAATGCAACGATGACGCGGCTCCCAGACTACTCGGTCCGAGCTACTCTTACGCTGCGGGGAGGCCTTGCTGCGGGAAGCTATCCGTGGCATGTCCACGTGGGCCGATGCGGCTCCGATGGGCCGATAGTGGGCAATCCTGACGACTACCCGCCGCTCGTTCCGAGCTCGACCGAGGGACAAGACAACGCCACGGCGAGGTTTGAAGCCACGCTCGAGCCAGGAGCCGACTACTACGTCAATGTGCACGAGTCCGAGGAAGAGATCGGTAACATCGTCGCCTGCGGAAATCTAGAAATCGGCTGATGTAGAGCGGCGCACGGTGACCGCGTGCTCCTCGAACTCAAGGGGCTCCGGGCGGGAACCCGGGTGCGACGGGAACTACGCGGCCTCGCCCGGGGTCGCTGATGGTTCCCGATCGAGCCACGGAGGCAGGATCTTCACCAGGCCCCAGAGGATGACGAAGGGAAGGATGAGGAGCCCTGCGGACATGAGCAGGCCCTCTAGCCCAAACAGCTCAAGCCTGTAGAGGGTCAACCCTCGCAGGCTCTTAGAGAAGAGCTGCCCTCCGATTACCACGTTCCAACGAATGCTGAAGATTCCGATGAGCACGAAGACGCCGCACATCAGATAGATGAGCCGCCGCAACTCCGGGCTCGTCTTGTCGACCCCTCTCTTCGTCAGGGCCGGCGAAAAGAAGCCCAGCAAGGTCATGGGCAAAAGCGTTCCGAGCACCATCTGGAGGACGATGAGGCTGATGAATAGGCGGCCTCGAACCAACTGCGAGAGGATCTCGATAGACTCCTCCGACTCGTATAAGCGATGCACGAAATCGAGCGATTCCAACGAGAAGTCGACCACCATCGCAAAGAAGAGAAACACCGCGAGTTTGTCGAGACACTCCATGTCCAGCGGTTTCCACCGGATCATACTCGCCACCATGTAGAGAAGCAGTACCAGCGCGATCCCGGATACGATGGCCGAGAACAGGAACACCACCGGCATCAGCACGCTGCTCCACCACGGGTTCGCCTTCACGGATCCGAAAATGAACCCCACATAGCCGTGCAGCAGAAACGCCGAGGGGATCCCGATGATCGTGATCCAGCGGCCGGCCCGGTCGTCGAATCGCAGCGACTTCTCGGAGAGGTCCGTCGCCCCGAGGGTCAAGGCGTAATGGGTCCACTTCTTGATTCCCCGCTCGTTTTGGGCCCACAGGACGAGGTCCTTGCGATACTCGAACCAGATCTCCAGTAGCAGCACGACCGCGAGGTACCACAGGTAGACGAAGCCGAACATGGCCATGGCGGACTTGGTGTTGGGCGTGAGGAAGATCTCGAATGAGCGCTCCGGGTGTCCGAGGTGCGCCAACAGCGGCAGCGGAGCGACGAGGAGAAACGCCAGGGCCGTGAGCAGCGCCAGGCGATAGGTGGGCTCCACCTCCTTCACGTTGAACACGCGTTCCAGCGACGCGAGGATGAAAGCCCCGGCCACCAACCCCGTCACGAAGGGGTAGACGACTATGAGCAAGCCCCAGGGGAGTTCGAACTCGTTCGGGTACATGTAGCCCTGCATGGCTTAGCTCACCTCGCCGTCCAGATTGGCGTAGTAGACCTTCGGCTTCGTGTTCAGGTGCGGTTTGAGCACCTGTATCTCGTTGAGGCGCGTGAACCGGCCGAGAGGCGTGACCCGCTGCTTGACCTCGCCGAAGATCCGGGCTCCGGTCGGGCACACCTCGACGCAGGCCGGCTCGAGACCGCGAGTCAGGCGGTGGTAACAGAAGGTGCACTTGGCGGCGACGTGCTTCTCGGGGTGGAGCCAACGCGCCCCGTACGGGCACGCCTGGATGCAGTAGCGACAACCGATGCAGTAGTCGTCGTCCACGAGCACGACTCCGTCCGGGGTCGTGAAGGTCGCCCCCACCGGGCACACCTGGACGCAGGGCGGGTTGTCGCAGTGGTTGCACAGCTTCGGTACAAAGAACGTACGCCGGATGCCCCCCGCGCTGACCGTGGCCGGAAAGCCCTCCATCCCGCCGTTCGGGCTGTCGACCGTCACCTCGCCTTCGGTGTCAATGACGTAACGCTCCACCCACGTATTGAAGTAGTGGGGCTCCAGCGGCACGTCGTTCTCGATCTTGCAGGCTTGTACGCACCGGCCACACCCGATGCATTTGGAGGTGTCGACGCCCATGCCGTAATAGTGCTCGGTCGGATCGTACCCCTCCTGCTTTGGCTCTTGCGCGTCCAGCTCCGGCAAGCGCACGATGCCCAGCAGGATTAGACCGCCGAGGCTGCACGCCCCGAGGGCCTCGGCGAGGAACTCGCGCCGCGCCAACGTTTCGTTGGTCGTGGGGGACGCTCCGACCTTCTCGTCCGCGTCCGTCATCATTCCGTCTCGGGGTAGTGGGGGTAGTGGCACTGCCAGCAGAGGTAGTCGTCACCGTGCGACGACAGTTCCACCTTCGGGATCGTCGCCGGAGTCAGTGCATCTTCGGCGTGACAAGTGCCGCAGAAGCTTCGTTCCGTGGGTTTCGTGGGGCGTACGGAACGCGGAGAGGTCTTGTGTGCTTCGTCGGCCGCATGACAAGTGACGCAAGGCAGGCGGGCGTGGTGAGACACGCCCATCTGGTTGGCGATCTGGCCGTGACAGGCGGCGCATTCCTCCGGGACGGTGGGAGGCTCGGGCGTGTGCGGGTCGTGGCACGACATGCAGGGTGTCAGCGCGTTGTGCGTGACCGGGTTGATCTGCGGGAACCCGGTCGGGCGCGACGGATCGTATCCGTGGCAGAGGGGACAGAATCCACGTTCTCTGGGAGCCGGTGGCTTCTTGTCGAGAGGGGCCTTGGCGTGTTCGGCCGCAGGGCCGTGACACACCTCGCACACGACTCCGCGGTGATTGGACGCGAGGCGTCGCTCGGCTATTCCGCGATGGCAGGTCGAGCAGACCTCGTGGCCGGCGTACTTGACCTCGTGGGCGACGACCGCATCCACCGCGGCGGCGCGGTATGGACCATCATCACCAAAGGTCTCGGGAACGAGGAGGATTCGAGCAGCCACGAACGCGGCCACGATCAACGCGAATATCGCAGCAAGGCGGACAGCCTGTTGTGGCATGGCAGCTCGCTTCCTTTGAATAGACGCCTTCGCCTGACTCAGGCTAACGACCTCCCCCTCATCCGTGTTGTCAGAGAAATGCCGCACTCGAGTGTAGGGGATCTCCTCACGATCAGGCCTAGCGTATGTTGCTCTTTTGTTAGATAGTGATAGCCGATGTAAGCGTCCGGGCAGCACGTCAGTGAAAACGCTTCAAGGGATTGGGATGAAAAGAATCGGTTTGTGGCTGGGAATGCTCTCGCTCGCGCCGGCGACACTGTGGGGACAAGCTCCTCCCTGCGGGGAAGAGGACGGGTTGAGACGGCTGGACTTCTGGTTGGGCAATTGGGTGGTGAGTGTGAACGAAGAACAGGTCGGGACGAACCGGATCGAGAAGATCCTGGACGGCTGTGCGATCATGGAGCACTGGACATCTGCGAGGGGCGGACAGGGGAAGAGCTTGTTTTACTACCAGCCGGTTACCAAGACCTGGAAGCAAGTTTGGGTCACCCAGTTTGCCCTCGGCCCCGGCGGCGTAAAGGAGAAGGAGCTCATAGAGGGGTACGATGGCCCGGGTGTACGGTTCCGAGGAGAGATCCCGCTTGCCGAGGGCGGATCCTACCTGGATCGAACCACTTTGACGCCACAGCCCGATGGCACCGTGCGGCAGGTCATCCAGATCTCGCGTGATGGGGGTGAGAGTTGGGAGACGACGTTCGACGCGGTCTATAGCCATCAAGAGTAGGCAGGAAAGAGAGATAAGCGCGTTGCGCATCGTGCTCCTGGCGGCCGTGCTTTCGATCGCGTGTGTAACAGGTCGCGAGGAGCCCACCGAGGTTCGCATCCGCAACGTCAGCGGTTTTGATTACGACGGTCTTCAGGTCGGTAACGAGACGTTCGGCAGGCTACCGGCAGGCGCGGAAACGCGGTACCGTGAGTTTGATACCGCCTACCGTTATAACTACGTCCGGCTCGAGATCGAAGGCGACGAGATGATTCTCCAGCCGATCGATTATGTCGGCGAGATGCCACTCGGGCCGGGGCGCTTCACCTACGAAGTGAGGGTGATTGACCGTACAGCGGGTCAGCTCGACATCCAAGCTGTCGAAGACTAGAGCGGCCAGCAGGGCGGGATTATATACCCTTCTGGGCGTGATGCTTGTCATATGTCAGCTCACGTTGGATCTCAGCTTATTGGCGGCGCAGACCAACGCGGCGGGGGAAAGCGGCACCGCCCCGGAGTTGATCTTCGAGGCTCAGTTCCGCACGCGTAGTGAGCACTGGACCGACTTCGGTTTTGGTTCCGGTCCAGAGCGAGACGACACGTTCGTACTCGGACGGATCATGCTAGGGGCGGACCTCCGCGTCGGCCCTCACTTGCGCAGCTACATCCAGGTGCGATCGTCGTTCTTGACCGATCGGGATCTGCCGGGTGGGAAGCGAGCGATCGATGCCGACCATCTCGATTTCCAGAACGCCTTCGTTGATGTCATTATCCCCATCGAGAAGAGCTCGCGCGTGACGATCAGGGCGGGTCGGCAAGAGCTTCTTTTTGGCCGGCAACGATTGGTGAGCCCGCTGGACTGGGCTAATACAAGACGCACCTTTGACGGCGGGCGGGCGATAGTTGAGGCTGATGATTGGAAAATCCACGCGTTCTTCGTGAGACCGGTGCTGGTTGAGAAATCGGAGCTCAACTCGAGCGATGACGATACAGATTTTTTTGGCGTCCACGCCAATCATCCGGTAGCCGCCAAAGAGCTCGAGTATGATCTGTACTGGTTGGCTCTCGACCGAGAAACGGTCTCGTTCAATGAGACCGCGGGTCACGAGCGGCGCCACACGTTTGGTTTTCGCCTGAACGGCAAGGTTCCAGACACAGGCTGGGACTACGACGGCGAGGTCGCCTACCAGATCGGCGATGTGTCGGACGCCGACATCTCAGCGTTCATGATCGGCGCCGTACTTGGGCACACGTTCTCGGGGACACCCACGGCTCCACGGCTGCATTTTGGGTTCGATTCGGGAAGTGGGGATGATGAGCCCGGTGGCGACGTCGGCACATTCAACCAACTATTTCCTCTGGGTCACGCTTATTTAGGATGGATCGATCTCATCGGCCGACAGAATGTCCTGGCGATCAACAGTGGGGTCCGATTGAAGCCGGTGCAACGCCTCACGATCATGCTGAGGGGACACCGGTTCTGGCGAGCGAGCGATGAGGACGCTCTCTACAACGCCGGCGGTGGAGTTGTCAGGCAATCTCAACCGGATGGATCGAAGGCGGTGGGAAGCGAGTTGGACTTTTTGGCCCGCTATACATTTCACCCAACGCTCACGGGGCTGCTTGGTTACAGCCGTTTCTTTGCCGGCGAATTCATCGAAGAGACAGGGGATGACGAGGATCCCCAGTTCTTCTACTTGTCGTTGGAGTGGAAGCCGAAGAAAGTCAAGCTTCCAGGTGATTAAGCTTACGAGTTCTTGGTTTGGGAAAGGGGAAAGCCGATGATCCTTCATCTTCTGCTCGGAGCTGCGATCGGGGCTGTCATAGGTGTAGCGCTCGGGAGTCTTTGGAAGGGCGCGCTCATCGGGGCCGTCATCGCAGGCGGAATCCACTGGTGGCGCGGTCGTGCCGGACAGATGGGTTCCTAGGTCGATGCGCGTGGATCTGAATCGCGGCCGCTTCGTTGTCCCGGTGGTGCTTTGCCTTTGTCCCAACGCATCGATCAGCGCGCAAACTCCATCCGGCAACGTGCTTCAGAGCCCGGATGGGTTGGTGAGACACATCTACGACCTGGTCACATTCGAGGCCGGCACAACGCCCGACTGGGATAAGGTCAGATCCATGTTCATCGAGGATGCTGTCATCGTTCTACGAACCAGTAGGGATAGTACAACGGTGTTCTCAGTGGATGGTTTTGTCGATGACTTCGTAGCGTTTATCGAGCGGGCCGATGCCGAACGCACGGGCTTTACGGAAAACGTCATCCGCACGGAGTCGATGGAATTCGGCGACATGGCTCACGTCCTGGTGCTCTACGAGGCCAGTATACCGGGCTCTGAAAGACCACCACAACAGGGAGTTGACAGCTTCCAGTTAATCAAGAGGGCCGATCGTTGGTGGATCGTCTCGATTACCAATGAGATCCCCACGACAGATAGGCCGATTCCGGCAGCGCTCCGGGAGTGACCGGCAAGCCCGTCCCGAAACTCGTCTAGGTCATTGCGGCCACAACCAACCGAAGACACCGGCCGTCAGCAGCGCGTAGACCAAGCCATCGACGATGCTCTTGATGGTGGCGCTCCACGCCTGTCCCATCCAAATCGCGTCCTGCGCAAAGGCGCCAGCGTAGCCAAGAAAAGCGGCCGTGCCTACAACGCGGAATACCTGCAAGTACTCCTCTCCGGGACTCAAGGTGCGGCCGGCGACATAGGCGGCAAAAACCCCGATCACCAGGCAGTAGATGAACCAGTTCGTCAACGACTTGCCCGTGGCCGGCGGACCGTTCTGCATTACTGTCATCATCCCGACCGGACCCTGGTTGTACTTCTCGATCATCTCGGGGGAGCTCATGTCCTTGTAGTTTGCCGCGCGAGGAAACGCGTATGTGCCACGCGGAACGCCGACGGTTCGCATGGCTTCCAGCAACTTGGCCTCATCGGGCAGCTTTTTGTACTCGCTCTGATGATACTTGAGCAACATGTGGATGACTGAGCTGGCGACGAAAACGAACACCGCCGAGATGATGACTGCGAGCCACAATTGCGTGAGCGGGACCATCCGTGCCCCCTTGTGTCGAGGAATGGTTGCGAGTCTTGACTCCGGTCAGAGTAGGCGGGGCGATGGGCGATCGCAAGGCTTCATCAGTATGAGTTCCCATGCCCGGCTGTGACTTCGGAACCCTGCGCAGCGTGTTGCTGAAGCGACCCGAGGAGGCGTTCGTCAGCCAACCGGCGATCGACCGCCAGTGGGAGACCCTCCACTACAGCGATCGACCCGTCCTTGGAAACGCGATTCGTGAGCACCACCGGTTCTCCGCGTTGCTCGAAAACCTGGGCGTCGATACGCACTATCTGCCGCGCGACGATTCGGTTGGGCTCGACTCGATCTACGTAAGAGACGCTTCGGTTGTGTGCGATCGGGGGGTTGTGCTGGGTCGGATGGGAAAGGATGCGCGAGAGGCCGAGCCCGAGGTCCAGCGGGCGTTCCTTCAAGAGCTTGGCTGGCCAATCGCGGGGATGATACATGGGGAAGGACGACTCGAGGGTGGTGACGTCGTGTGGATCGATCTCAAGACGCTGGCGGTTGGACTTGGCTATCGGAGCAATGCCGAAGGTATCCGACAACTTTCCGAGATCCTGGGTGATACGATCGATGAGTTGTTGACCGTGCCGCTCCCGCACTGGCGCGGTCCCGATGACGTCTTTCACCTGATGTCGATTCTCAGCCCGCTCGATCACGACTTGGCGTTGGTCTACTCACCGCTGCTCCCGGCGGTGTTTAGAGCGGAACTTCTGGCAAGTGGATTCGAGTTGGTTGATGTGCCGGACGGCGAGTTCGAGACGATGGCATGCAACGTTCTCGCCGTTGCCCCGCGC
Organism: Gemmatimonadota bacterium; assembly: GCA_039589035.1. Taxonomy (GTDB): domain Bacteria; phylum Gemmatimonadota; class Gemmatimonadetes; order JACCXV01; family JAHWKZ01; genus CAMYLR01. The sequence continues at coordinate 8,262 of JBDHIC010000002.1, forward strand.
CAATGCGTCGCATTGGCGGGCAATCCAGAAACCCGCCGGCGGCTGGAAGCAGCTGGTGTTGTGGTCCACGAGTACGGAGGAGATGAGATCAGCGTCAAAGGGGCCGGCGGCCCAACCTGCCTCACCCGTCCGTTAGTCAGGGATCCCGCGTAGGGGATCGCGACTACGCCCGTAGAGGGAATCCCCCTACAGACATCGCCGTCCGTTCGGCGCTACGGTTGTTATGGTGTCAGTGAGGACATCATAGGAGGCGATTACCATGCGAAAAGAGCGAAAGCCACCCGCTGTCAAGCTAAAGGGAAAGCGGCCCGAGTCGTTGATGATGAGCTACGGTTATCACCCTGAATGGTCAGAGGGCGCGGTCAAACCGCCCGTTTTTCAGACCTCCACGTTCGCCTTCCGCTCGGCGGAAGAAGGGAAGGAGTACTTCGCCTGCGCGTACGGCTTGACTGAGGAGGATCCCGAGCATCCGATCGGTTTGATCTACAGTCGGTTGAACAACCCCGACCTGGAGATCTTGGAAGACCGTTTGAACCTGTGGGACGACGCGGAGGCGAGCGTCGTTTTTGCATCGGGTATGGCGGCGATCTCGACCACCTTGCTGACACTCGTGCAGCCGGGTCATGCGATCGTTTTCTCGCGACCCCTGTATGGGGGCACGGACTTCCTCTTGGAGGAGATGGTGCCCGCAATGGGAATCGCGACACGTGAGTTTGAGGCCGGCGCTGAGCCTGCCGAAGTAGAACGCATCTGCCGTGAGCTCGAGGCCGCTGGAACGCCCTGCGGGGTGGTCTTCCTGGAGACGCCTGCCAACCCGACGACGACGCTCACCGACATCGAAAGAATGTCAGAAGTAGCCCACCGATTCGATGCGCTCTGTGCCGTCGACAACACGTTGCTGGGGCCGCTCTATCAACAGCCGCTGCAATGTGGCGCTGATCTGGTCCTCTATTCTGCAACCAAGTACCTGGGGGGCCATAGCGATCTGGTGGCGGGGGTGTGTCTCGGCGCGAAAGAGCACATCGATCGCATAAAGATGTTTCGAACGATTTTGGGCACCATGCTCGACCCGCACTCGGCATGGTTGCTGATGCGGTCGCTCGAGACAGCCAAGTTGAGGATGACCTGTTCGCGGAAGAACGCGGAAACGATCGCAAGGTGGCTGCTAGAGCAGCCGTGGGTTGGTAAGGTGAATTTCCCGGGCCTCTTGACATCGGGGGAGCAGAAAGAGATCTACGACCGGCAATGTTCTGGCCCAGGGGCGCTGCTGTCGTTCGAGCTCGTTGGCGGCGATGAGGCCAAGGCGTTTCGTTTTCTCAACGCGGTTCGACTGATCAAGCTGGCCGTCAGCCTAGGCGGTAACGAGTCGCTGATTGAGCATCCGGCGACGATGACCCACGCTGACGTGCCGCCGGAAGAGCAACTGGCAATAGGCATCACACCAGCATTGATTCGCTTGTCGGTTGGCATCGAGCACCCGGACGACCTGATTGCTGATCTCAGTCGCGCCGCCGAGCAGCTGGAGGTCCCGAATGACGTACCAGTTGAGACACCAGGTCCCCCCGCCGACCCCGTTCTATCCGGAGAGGTGGTATGAGTCGCTGACCCACGGGCGGTCCGCAGCATGAGCGACTCGCTCTCGGACCGTCCACTCGACCCTATCTTCTCACCCCGATCGATCGCGGTAATCGGTGCTTCGCGTCGTCGCGACTCTATCGGGTTCGCGCTACTTCACAATCTCGTCGTCAATGAGTTCAACGGGACGATTTTCCCCGTTAATCCGCATGCCCAAGTCATCCACTCGCTGAAGACGTACCCCCGAGTGGGCGATATCCCCGACCCAATCGACCTGGCGATCGTCATGGTGCCGCGTGACGCCGTTCTCGACGTGATTGAGGAATGCATCCAGCACGGGGTAAAGGGGCTGGTGGTAATCACCGCGGGGTTTGCCGAAGTGGGCCCGGTTGGCGCCACGCTAGAGACCCAACTTGGCGAGAGGATTCGTCACGCCGGCGTGCGGATGATCGGACCCAACTGTATGGGTGTCATCAACACTGATGAGAGTGTGCGCATGGAGGCCACATTCGCTCCGACGCCAGCCGAGCGCGGGACGATCGGTTTTGTCAGTCAATCCGGCGCCCTCGGGGTGGCGATTCTGAATGCCGCCGCTGACTTGGGTATCGGGCTCACACAGTTTGTTTCGATGGGCAACAAGACCGATGTCTCGGGCAACGATCTGCTCGAGCACTGGGAGGACGACGATGCAACCCGGGTGATCTGCATGTACTTGGAGTCGTTCGGGAACCCGAGAAATTTTACGACAATCGCCAAGCGGGTCGGACGTAAGAAGCCGATTCTGGTGGTGAAATCAGGTCGCACCGCGGAGGGGGCTCGCGCGGCGACAAGTCATACCGGAGCGATTGCGGGAACCGATGTCACCGTGTCGACATTTCTCCGACAGTGTGGCGTGTTGCGGGCCAACACGATCGAAGAGCTGTTCGATACGGCCCGGGCGCTAGATCGGTGCCCACTGCCGGCTGGTGATCGGGTCGGCATCCTAACCAACGCTGGCGGCCCCGCGATCATGGCCACTGACGCCTGCGTAAACCTCGGGTTGCGGATCGCCGACATATCACGGGAGACCCGTCAGGAGCTCGGCTCGTTCTTGCCAGCTGAAGCGAGCATCGCCAATCCAGTCGACATGATCGCGTCGGCAGGGCCGGCAGATTACCACCGCTCGCTGGCTTGCCTTTTGGCCGACCCCGGCGTGGACATGATTCTGGCGATCAACGTCACACCGCTCCTGTCGCATCCGACCGATGTTCTGGATGCGATTCGCCGAGGTGCGTCCGAAGGTCCTGACAAGCCGGTCCTGGCCGTGATGATGGCGACCGAGGAGTTCTACGACGAGGTGCTCGGACATCGGGATCAACCTCCGGTCTATCGGTTTCCCGAGTCCGCGGCTCGAGCACTATCCCAGCTGCATCGCTACGCATCGTGGCGCCGGCGCCCGGCGGACGTTCCGACACCGGAGTTCTTGGTAGACGATGCTCGGGTGTCTGCGATACTCGATGAGATCCCAGATGGATACCTGCCGGCACCCCAGGCCGTCCGGGTGCTAGAACTGTACGGCGTGCCGGTGGCCGCGTGGAGCCAGGTAGGCGATTTGGAAGGCTTGCGATCAGCAGCGGAGGAGCTCGGTTACCCTGTGGTCGTAAAGGCCGAGGTACCAGCGCTTGTTCACAAGAGTGACGTCGGTGCCGTAAAGGTCGACATACGAAACGCTGATGATCTCGCACATGCGGTCGACGAGATCGATGCGTCGTTGAGCGCAGCGGATCATAAAGCCACAGGATACCTGATCCAGGAGATGGTCAGTGGTGGGGTGGAGACGATCTACGGCATCTCAAGCTATCCACAGTTCGGGCCGTTGCTCATGTTTGGACTCGGTGGCCGCTACGTGGAAGTGCTGGGCGACGTCCGCTTTGGCGTCACTCCACTGGAGCCGGCTGAAGCGGAGGCCATGGTGAAGGGGATTAGAGGATTCCAGCTCCTAGAAGGTGTCCGGGGCGATCCCGCGGCTGATACAGAGTTCCTCGTCCAGGTGCTGTTACGGATCGCACAGCTCGCCCAGCGCCACCCGCGGATTCAGGAGCTCGACATCAACCCGTTCCTGGCGGCTCCTGAGGCAGCTGGCTCGAAGGCGCTGGATGTGAGGATTCGAGTCGGTGACCCCGTTTGACGAGCATCCGGCTCGCTGCGATCGTCGAGTTTTAGGCTGGCCGACTCGCCGCAAGGACATGTCTGGCGCAAAACGGCCCCCGACCAAAGGCGATCGGGGGCCGTTCGATAAAGGCCAAAGCGAGTTGATGGCTACGGAAGCTCTGTGATGCGGCCCTCTCCGCCGAACGGGTACTGAGCGGCAGTGATCAAGCTACCCAACCCGTTCTGGATGTAGTTCGACAGAGCCTGCTGATAGGTCACGCCCAGCGTCGTAAAGGGCGCACCTCCGAACGGGTACTCGTCGCCACCCTTGGCCAGGAAGTCGATCGTTGCGACGGTGAGGTCGGTGCCGGCTACGACGGCACCACCGGTGACGATCATCGTCCCGTCGTCCAAGGTGACTTCCTTGACCCGCGCGCCGGGTGGATCCGAGCGCACGTAGACAAAGCTGAAGCCCGACACTTGGGCGAAACGGCCGTTGCCCGGCAACGCGCTCACTGCGTTCTCGAGAATATCCTTGAACTGCGACCGAGGGATGTTCTCGAGCACCGTCACGAAGTTCGGGAAGGGGACCATGCTGAATGTCTGCAGCTCGGTGATGTTGCCCGCGGGAATGACGGAGTCGTTGCGGATTCCACCACCGTTCTGGAGTGCCACGTCGGGTGGTGCGACACCGAAGCTGGCGGCGAGTTGCTCAGCCTGCCACTTGAGCGCATCGGCGATCAGGTTGCCTTCGTTGGTCTCGAAGTTCCGGACCGAGGACCGGAGACCGTCGAGATCGACCTCGGAGACCCCGATGACGTTCGAAGCGAGGTCGGCCAATCCGGCCACCACCGGGTCGACGACCCGCGACTGCACGAGCGGGTCGGGTGACACGGCGTCAGGGTAGCCGCCGCCTGCCACACGGACGGGTCCGCTGTCGTCATCGATGGCGATCAACTCACCGGCCTTGTTGAACCCGACAATCAGTCGTCCGACGTACTTGTAGTTACCCGATGTGGTAACGACCGGCACCGGCGTTCCGTCCATGTCGGTGGCGATGACCGGGTACCCTCGCGGATCGGCGACGTCTCCAGGAATCAGCAGATCGTCGGGGTTTGCGAGCAGCTCGTCGCCACCACCGGCAACGACGATATCGACCCCGTCCAACATCGGAATCAACGTCAGGTCCTCATCCAAGCTCTGCAGGTGAGCGATCAGGATGATCTTGTTGATCCCCATCATTTCGAGCTTGTCCACCTCGTTCTGGATCTCCCCGGCCACATCGCCGAGGACGATCACATCGCGGGGGCTGGAGATAAAGGGCAGGTCCGGCGTGGTGGCCCCGATGACGCCGACCTCCTGGCCTCGCTTTACAACGACTGTGCTCTCGGCGATCAGGCCCGCACCAAAAAGTCCCTGCAGACGCGGTTCGCCGGAGAAGTCGAGGTTGGCGCTCAAGAACGGGGGGTTGGTGAAGCTGAACGACTCGATGAAATCGGCTAGAACATCAGGCCCGAAATCGAACTCGTGGTTTCCGATCGCTAGCGCGTCGTAGCCGATCAGATCGAGCCCTATCGCGTCGAAGAACGGGACTCCGTTCTGAATACTCAGGTTGAATTCCGGGCCCGCCAAATAGTTGTCGCCGGACGTTAACAGAATGGCAGCAGCTCCGGGGTTACTGGTGTTTCGGGGTGGCGGTCCGGTAGCGCCCTTGTCCGCCAGCATCATCGAAGAGCTGGCTAGCGGTGCGTTCCCGGCCCGCGGGCCTCTCTTTGCTTCGAGCTTGAGGTTCTCGACCACCGTGGCGAAGCGGGCGATGCCGCCAAAGTCCGCCAGCACTCCATCTCCGGCGTCGATGAGCTGCGACTCACCATCGTTGTTGTGCAGCATGGTGAGCCAAAAATGGATGTTGGCGTCATTTCTGCCTTCGGTGAGACTGATGATGCCGCCGGATTCTGACGGCGGCCCAGCCACATCGTCGCTACAGCCGACAAACAGCAGAATGGCAGCCAGAGCACACAGACGTCTCATAGGGGGGACCCTCCGAATTGTGTGTAAAGACCGCTCTCTGGCCTGGGAGAGAGTACGATGGGGGATGAGTTAACTCGTGTGGACGGTTTCGGCTAGCCTGGGTGGGCTGGCACTAGGCTGAGCGCTCGAACTGGTCGGTGGCCTCCGACTGAGGCGGGGGCGCCTCCTTGCGATCGCTCCACATGGCCTCAAAACGGTGGCGCGGCATCGGTTGCGCAATCAGGTAGCCCTGAACTACGTCGCACCCTTCGGCGCACAAGTAGTCGTACTGCTCCTGGGTCTCGACACCTTCGGCGACGACCTCCAACCGTAGCTCGTGTGCCATCGCGATGATCGCCGACACAATGCTGGCCTCGGTCGAGTCCTGGATCAGGTCGCGCACGAACGATCGGTCGATCTTGAGGCGGTCGAGTGGAAACCGTTTCAGATAGCTCAGCGAAGAGTAGCCGGTACCGAAGTCGTCAATCGCAATACGGACGCCCAGATCCTTCAGGTTTGTCAGTTGGGTTCGGCTCGTTGCCGTGTCCTCCATGAGAACGCTCTCGGTGAGTTCGAGCTCGAGATACGAAGGATCGAGCCCCACCCCCATGATGGCGTTGGCGACCTTGATTACGAGATCTGAATCGCGAAATTGTCGCGCTGACAGGTTTACCGAAAGGCGCAGGGGACCGATCTCAGCCTCGACCCATGACGCCGCCTGCGCGCAGGCTTCTTCGAGCGTCCATTCGCCCATGGGCAGAATCAGGCCCGTCTCCTCGGCCACCGGGATGAACCTTCCCGGGAGCACCATCCCGTGCTCTGGGTGGTTCCACCGCATGAGGGCTTCGACGCCGGTAATCTGGTGGTTGTTGAGCGATACGAGTGGCTGATAGAAGAGCCCGAGCTCACTGCGCTCGATCGCGTGCCGAAGATCGTTCTCGATCTCAAACCGTTTTTGATCCCGATCGTCGAGATCCTCCGTGTAGAACTGGTAGTTGTTTCGACCCGCGTCCTTGGCACGGTACAAGGCGTTGTCCGCCTTCATGAGCAAGGCCTCAGGGTCCGATTCCTCCGAGAAGAGAATGAGCCCGATGCTGAACGACACGAAGATCTCGGCTTCATTGATGTTGAACGGGAATGAGACGTTTTTCAGTATCCGTTCTGCCACCATAGACGCCTCTTTCTCGTTCTGAATGTCCGAGACTAGGATGATGAACTCATCCCCACCGATGCGCGCCACCATGTCTTCACTTCTCGAGATTCCTCGATCCTCGGTCGGATTATGGCGCACGCACTTTGTCAATCGGGAGGCCACCAAGCGCAGCAGTTCATCACCAGCCGAGTGGCCAAGGGTGTCGTTGACGCGCTTGAATCGATCGAGATCCAAGTACAGAATCGCTCCGGCTCCCAACGAATCCCTAGGCTTTAGAGCGGCTTCCAAGGCTGCTTTAAACGAACGCCGGTTTGGAAGGCCGGTCAGCAGGTCGTTATACGCCAGATGCTCCAACTTTTGCTCCAGCCGCCTTCGTTCGCTGACGTCCTGGATTGTGCCCACGATGCCGGTTGGCTTGCCTTCCTTGTCGAGTTGAACCTCGGCTTGTTCGTGAATGAAGGAAACGTTGGCGTCCGGCCAAAGAAGTCGATAATGGATCTCGTACGGATCGCCTACTGTCAGTGCTCGATCCCGAGCATCGCTAATCAACTGCAGATCTTCAGGATGGATCGATTTCGAAAAAGTCTCCAGCGTCAGCGGTTCTTCCTCGGCGAGACGGAATACTTCTCGCGTTTCATCCGATATGTGAGTCACGGTTCCAGCGAGATCGATCTCCCAGCTCCCAAGCCTGGAGATGCGCTGCGCGTCCGCGAGACGGGCTTGGCTACGAACGAGGTTTCGCGTGTTCTCGCTCGCCCGCTGGATATACTGGAGGCGTTGATTGAGTATTTGCCAATTCACGGGCTTGGTGATGAAGTCTGTTGCGCCGGCCTGGTAGGCGCGCTGGATCGAATTGGTGTCCTCCAGCCCCGTCAGCATGACGATCGGTATGTTCTTGGACCACTCGTCCTCGCGGAGCTTTGCGCAGATCGTGAACCCATCGACGTGAGGTAAAATAACGTCAAGCAAGACGATATCCGGCATGACTCTGCGCACGACGTGAACGACGTGGGCACCGTCGGCTACCTCTTCCACAAGAAAACTGTTCTTTTCCAGCGCGCGACGGAGCAGGGCGCGCTGCGTCGCATCGTCGTCGACGACTAGGATTAGCGGCGCTTGACGCCCGGTCTCGCTCATGCCGTGTTCGCCAGTCGAGCCGGGTCTGGCACCGGCGGCTGCACTTCGGCCCGCAACGCGACGATGACAGCCGCGAACTCGCTCTCGATCTGAACCACAATCGATTCCGCTGGCTCGACGGAACCATCGGCGGCCAACGCTTGGACCTCCTTGCAAAGCGCGGACAGGTCAGTCGCGCCGAGGCTGGCGCTGCTCGATTTCAGGGTGTGGGCGGCAACCTTGAGCGCGGGAGCATCGTTGGCCCGCAGCGCGGCCTTCATCTCCTGGATCAGGTCTCCGGTGTCGCTGATAAACTGTTCGATGATGTTCTGCAAGAACTCCGAGTCGTCATCCGTCATGAGTGAGCGGATCTCGGCAAGCCTGCTGGCGTCGAGCACGACCGCTTGCGCAGGAGCCTGAACCGGCTGCACTTGGTCGTCTTGCTCGTCAATTTGCGGATCCAATCCGTTGGGCATCCAGCGCTTGAGAGTCTCTGCCAGATCGTTGAGTCGGAAAGGCTTCCTCAGGTAGTCGTTCATGCCAAAGGGAAGCCCGCCTTCCGATTGACTGTTTAGCTCATGACCGGTGACGGCAATGATCGGAATGGGCTCTTTGTCGGTGATCGTGATCTCCCTGGCGCGTAACGCCCGCGCCGCCTCAAAACCGTCCAACCCGGGCATCTGGCAATCCATCAGAATGACGTCGTACTCAGCCTTGCCCACGACATCGAGCAGTTGAGCACCGTCTCTGACGACGTCTACTTCGCAACCCAGTTTCTTCACCATGATCGAGATCAAGTCCTGGCTCGTGGTGTTATCCTCCGCCAAGAGGACCCGAAGGCCCAGGGACTCTCGCTCTTGAGTGTCGCTTGGCTCTGACGTCTTCATTGGCGATTCCTCTCTTGGCTGTTGACCAATCCAACGGACGATCGTTTCTTGCAGTTCATTGCAGCTGTACGGCTTGCTCAGGAAGTCATTCATACCAGCCGCGAAGCATGCGTCGCGCGTTCTCTGTAACGCGTATGCGGTCAGGGCGATAATCGGGATGGGCTGGTCTCCATTCTGTGTTTCGTGTTCGCGGATCCGTCGGGTGGCCTCGAACCCATCCATCTCTGGCATCTCGCAATCCATCAGAATCAGATGAAAGCTCTCTTTGTCAAATGCTTCAAGCGCCGCGATTCCTGTCCCTACCACTGTCGTTTCGCACCCGAGTTTTCCGAGCATGGCGAGCGCCACCTGCTGATTGACGGCATTGTCTTCTGCCAGCAGGACGCGCACCCCGGTGGTGTCGTCGTTTCTGAGTGAGCCCTGTGCACCGCCAAGCTCTGATCTGGCCAGCTGCTGCTCCGACGATGGGGACACGTAGGCCGCCAGTTTCTCGAAGAGTTGGGTTTGGGATACGGGCTTGGTTAGGCAGCACAGAACGCCTTGATCCCGCAGCAACTGTGAGTCACGCTCGAACCCGAGAGAAGTCAGCAGAACGAGCTGCGTTTTGGCCAAGCTCGGATCAGATCGGATCGCATAGGTGAGCTCCAACCCGTCCATGCCGGGCATCTTCATGTCGAGGATCGCGAGGTCAAAGGGGTCGTCTGCTGAGACAGCCCTTCTGAGCATAGCGATGGCCTCGAAACCATCCGCTGAGCAGTCGGTCCGCATGCCCAATGAACGCAGCTGGTTTTCCAGGATTTCACGGTTCGTCTGGCTGTCGTCGACTACCAGAACATGAAGCCCCCTGAGCTGCAGGTAGTCGGCTCGCCCGGTCTCGGTCTCGAGTCCGGCGACGTTTGCCAGTTGAATCCTGAACCAGAATGTGGATCCACCGCCTTCCTTGCTGTCGGCGCCGATCTCGCCGCCCATTGCCTCAGCAAGCTGTTTGGAGATGGCCAGACCCAAACCTGTGCCCCCGAACCTTCTAGATGTCGAGCTGTCTGCTTGGTCGAAGAGGTTGAAGACGCGCTCACGCGCCTCAGGAGAGATGCCGACGCCGGTGTCCTTGACTTCAACCTGAAGCGTCGTATGGCTATCATATTGCTGCGGGCACCAGGCGCTTACGACGACCTCACCTTCCTGGGTAAACTTGATCGCATTGCTGGTGAGGTTGACGATCACCTGGCGCAAACGACCGGGGTCCCCGACGACCCGCCGGGGCACCTCGCTCGCGATTTCGCATGCCAACTCGATATCCTTTTTGTAGGCCTCCTCGGCGAACATGCCGACGGCTTCGTCGATCAACATCCACAGGTCGAACTCAACCTCCTCGAGGACAAGCTTTCCGGCCTCGATCTTCGAAAAGTCCAGGATGCTGTTGATTAACTCGAGCAACGTTTCACCCGACTTGCGGACAGTGGTCGCGAGCTCGTGCTGAGATTCGCTCAACTCGGTCTGAAGAAGCAGCTCAGTCATTCCGAGGACACCGTTCATCGGGGTCCGGATCTCGTGGCTCATCTTGGCCAGAAAGTCCGACTTCGCGTTGTTGGCGGCGTCCGCTGATTCTTTTGCCTGTTGGAGCTCAACGTTGGCTTGGGTGCGCTTCTCAACTTCGTTCTCCAGAAAGTCACTGTGTTGTGCCAGCTGTATGCTCTGCGCCTGAATGTGGCTCAGCATTTGGTTGAACCCGCTGATCAGCGTACCGATCTCGTCCTTTGACTTTCTCGCCTCTGCTTGAACGCTGTAGTCCCCATCGATCGAGATCTTCTTCATGACATTCGTCAGCGAGCGGATCGGGTCCGAGATACGTCGCTGAAACATGGCCGACAGAATGAAGGCCAAAAGCGAAAGGGAGATCAGCACGATGCCGCCAACGTCTCCATAAGACTCGATGCGAGAGCGAAGAACTCCGAGGTCGGATCGGATCCAAAGGGTACCGACCGTCTGCCCGTCGACGACGATCTTTTTGGTAAGGTCTAACGCGTCTCTCGAGAACCGATGGTGGACAGCTCCGGCGAGTAGCTGTGGGTCAGCGTCCAGAATGGCCTGGATCAGATCTTGATCGGCTGAAGGGTCGTGATCGGGGTCGCTCCGGACGTAGCTGGCGAAGACCTCATCGTGGGCCGTTACGATAAACGCCGAGATTACATGGGGGTCGTTTCTGAGGTTGGCCAGGTGCTCTTCGGCAGCTCTGTCGTCTTCGCGGATTAGATCTTGCCCGGTACCGCTGGCGACGATCTCGGCGATCGTAGAGACATCTTCGACGAGATCCTTGCGCTGTCCGACTATATCGGTGATCAGGTAGACCGCGGAGGCCAGCAGCAGCACGATTATGCTGGTGGCCACCATGATGGCGGTGAGCTTGAACCGGATCGACACGGTTGGTACGAAGCGCATTCGAACGAGGTTGGTGACCCAACCCTCCGTCGGAGGAGAGTTAACCGCTAAACCAGGCGGGGGATTTCCGCTCTATCTATGGGCAAGCAACGTGCCAGTGGTGCGAAGCGTCACAACAGTGGCAACAGCGGTCATCTATCGAGGCAATTCATTGCCACAGGCTGAAATCGGGTACCCGGATGAGGCCTGTCGGCGTCGCGTTGCTACTGGTGGATTTCTTCGGTCTGCGTGGCTTTTGGGGATTCGCGGCAGGGTCGTTTGGTCGCAGTCCGGTACTATGCCGATTTCGACCACGTGCGGTCGAAACGCTCTATGTGTACGGGATTCTGAAAAATCGTTGCGCCGTCGGGTCACTAGTCTCGATTTCTGATCTGCAAATGGCCCCTAGAATGGGCCCCCGAAGTCGCGACTCGTTAGGAGGGCGTGACTCGCCACTAATCCGTGCATTTTGAGATAGCAGAGCTACTGACGGTGTTGCCGTAAATTGTTGAGTACGAATCGTTTTAGCGTTGCTGTGGAAAAGGTTTTCCTAACAAATATCTTGACTTTTTACGCCCATAGCGGTCTAATACTAGCGTAATACCCCATCCGATAAGGGCGATCCGGCCGGGAGGTCGGTCCGCAAAGCTACGGGTCTCGTCGAGATGGCCGGGCTGCCGAACATGGGGTTGTCGGCCGACGACCTCAACACTTCACTGAAGAGGCAAATCATGAATCGCACTGCAGGTTGGGTCCTAGGACTCGCCGTCCTGGGGTGGCTTACCGTGGGCTGTTCGGATAACTCGGGTCCGGTTGGAATATCATCGTTCGAGTCGAACGGGATCACGCTGGCTGCGGTATCTGAAGTGATCGATTTTGAGGGTGTACCGGAGGGAACTCAAAACCCGGTTGTATTTGGCGACGGTGGGAGCGGGCCGATCGCGACATCGGCGGGACCGGCCACGGCCTCGTGTCCCGACGCCGACACGGCGATCATCTACGACACGTCGGCAGGACCGGGTGCTGACCCCGATCTCGATGCTCAACCGGCGCAAGCGAATGTCCTCATCGTCGAGGAGGACTTGGCAGACACCGACGGTGATGGTGACCCCGACGATTGCTTCGACGGGGGGAACCTGACGATCGACTTCTCTGGCGTGGATGCCGCAGGGGTGACGGCCGAGTCGGTGGTGGTGCTGGACATCGAACAGGCCACTGGAGCCAACACGATCGACCTGTTGGGTCCAGGTGACGCATTTATTACCTCGATTGACATCCCCTTCACTGGTGATGGAGGGATCACTGGACCAATCAACCTCGGTCCGACCGCTGGCGTCGTGAAGATGGTCTTCCACTTCGTGACCTCGGGCGCAGTTGATGACCTCGTCTTCACACCACCCGATCGCGGGAATCAAGGGTGCACGCCAGGGAAGTGGAAGAACTGGACCGGCCTCAAGAGCCAGGCAAACATCTGGCCACCGACTGGTTACTCGCAGGGTCAATCGGTTGGTTCCGTGTTTACGGGTGTTCACGCGACTCTCGCCGGGACTACGCTCCTCGACGCGTTGGATGGTGGCGGTGGCCCTGGAATCATAGGCAAGCAGAAGATCCTCTTGCGGGCGGCTGTTGCGGCTCTCCTCAACGCGTCACACCCGGGAGTTGCCTATCCGCTCACCGAGGCAGAGGTCATCGCCATGGTCAATGCGGCACTGGCGGCGGGCACAGAAGGCGCATTGACGGACCTGGCGACCGAGCTTGACGACTACAACAACCTTGGTTGCCCGAGTGGTGATTTGACCTAGGTCATCGATTTCTGCGGTCGGAACGGCCGCAGCACTTCAATCCCCCGTGCGAAGGGGCCCTCGATTCGAGGGCCCCTTCTTTTTGTGTTTGACGCTAACTGGGAAGCTTGGCTTGCAGTCGCTTGAGGGCGGCCAGCAGATCGGGCGAGTCTTGCAGCACACCGCGAAAGGGATCGCTCTTCAGTTGACCTACACGTCGCGGCACCGAGCGGATGGTGTAGCGGTGGATGTCCAACCCCAACTTGATCTCGCTCCACTTGAGCGGCGTCGACACCGGGGCGCCGGCGATCGGCCGGATGCTGAATGGTGCTACAAGTAACTGCCCGCGGCGATTCTGTAAGTAATCCAGGTACACCTTGCCCTCGCGATCGGCGATCGTGCGGGTGAGGGTGGCGATGTCGGAGTGGCGGGCGACGACGACCTGCGACAAGAGCTCGCCCAAGGCTCGCGACATCGCATAGTCAAAGCGACCATCGAGCGGGACCAGCACGTGGAGCCCGGTCGACCCGCTCGTCTTCACGTAGGCTGGTAGCTCGATCTCTTTGCATAAACTGTGGATAGCCCGTGCGACTTCGACCACGTTCTCAAATGGAGCATCCTTGGGATCGAGGTCCAGGATGCACCAGTCGGGGTAGTCGAGCGACTCAACCCGGCTGGCCCAGATGTGAAGCGGGATCGTGGCCATGTTGGCCAGATACAGCAGAGTCGGGAGATCGTCGCACACCACGTAAGCGAGCTCGCGCTCGGAGTGCTCGCTCCAGATCGGGACGGTGCGGATCCAGTCGGGGACGAAACCTGGGGTGTTCTTCTGGTAGAACGAGTCGCCTTCGATTCCGTCCGGAAAACGGGTCAGGACCAGCGGTCGATCGCGAAGGTAGGGGAGTAATGCCGGGGCGATCTTCCGGTAGTACTCGAACAAGTCGCGCTTGGTGTACCCATCGTCCGGCCAGAAGACCTTGTCGGGGTTCGATAAGCGCACTTCACCGGTCGCCGGTTGTTCGATTTCACTGTTCGTAGCATCGGACCTCCGGACAGGCGCGGCCGACGCTGCCGCCTGATCCTCATCGGACCACGGCAGCTCGCATTCGGTGGGCTGCTTGTCATCGCGCAGGCGTAGAAACGCCGGTTGCCGGAGCAGCCCCTCCTCGGTCGCCTCGAGATACCGGACCTCGCAAATCAGATCGGGCTCGACCCAACGGTGGGCGGCTCCGGGTGGTGTCGGTCCGGTGAAGGGTGGGGTCTCGCGGTGGAGTTCATCCAGTGTCTCACGCAGGGAACGGAGCAAAACGTTGCTGAACCCGGTCCCGACTCGGCCTGCGTAACGCAACTCGTCATCTCGGTAGCCGCCGAGGTGCAACGCACCGAATCCGGTCCGTGACCCCTTGGGCAATGTGTAGCCGACGATCACGAAATCAGCGGTACGATCGGCGCGGACCTTGATCCAGTCACCCGATCGAGCACCACGATAGCGGCTGTCGGCCTTTTTGCCGACGACACCTTCGAGCCCCAGGCCGACGATCTGATGATAGAGATCCTCGCCGGTTTCGTCGAAATGCTCGACGTAGCGGAGCGGTCCAGTGGGGGGCAGAACCGTCTGCAGCAGTTGCTTGCGCTCGGTCAGCGGAAGTGACCGCAGGTCGTGACCCAACGCGGCCAGAATATCGAATACGTAGAACGTCGTCGGCTGATGTCGCGAGGTGCGCTGGATGTCGATCGCTCGCGTCAGCCGGGCGCGCTTCTGAAGCTGCTGAAAGCTGGGCAGCCCGGCGTCGTCGTGGGCGACGACCTCGCCGTCCAGGATTAGCTCGTCGTACGGCAACGCGGCGATCGCCGCAGCCAGCTCGGGGAAGCTCGGCGTCGCGTCGTTGCCATTTCGGGTTATCAGCTCGACGCCAGCGGCCGATCTGCCGCCCAGCATCCGATAGCCGTCGAGCTTGAGCTCGAAGACCCACCCCGGTTTGGAGAACGGCTCTCGACGCGAGCGGGCCAGCATCATCTTGACCGTCGGTGCGCGCAGTGCGCGTCGCGGCGCTCCTAGTTCCTCCAAGCGTCGTTTCAGGTCTGCACCGGGATCGTACTCCTCGCCCAGCTGTTCGACCGTGAGCCCCGAGTGGACCGATTCTGGCGGCAGATCGTCCACACCTCCGGGGTCGTCTGGAGCGCGTTGGGCGTACTTCTTTTCACGGATCATCAACCATTCGTTTTCGCTCTTCTTGAGCTTCACCAGCGTCCACACTCCGCGCAGCTTGTAACCGCGGAGCTCGAACAGGAGCTTGCCGGCTTCCAGTCCCTCGATCGGATCGTCCAGTGGGCGCCAAATGCCAAGGTCCCAAATGATCATTGCGCCGGCGCCGTAGCTGCCAGCCGGAATGACGTCCTCGAAGTCGATGTACTCGATGGGGTGATCTTCGACGTGCACGGCGAGGCGCTTGTCGGCTGGGTCCAACGATGGGCCCTTGGGGACAGCCCACGATTTGAGAACGCCGCCCATCTCGAGTCGCAGGTCGTAGTGCAGTCTGCGGGCCGCGTGTTTGTGAACGACAAACCCGCCACCAGCTAACTGGCTGTCCGGCCGGGAGGCTAGCCCCGCGGGTTCCGGCGTCTTCGCGGCCGTTCGTTTGGCCTTGTACTCGCCTAGAGGATCGCGTTTTGGCACAGCCCTAGCTTATATTCTTGCGTTCCATCCTTCACGAGTCACAGCTCCGGGTGCGTGTCGACCACCCGAGCTGGCGGACGATCAACCAGGAGGAATCGCATATGGCGGCGCGCCCCATGGGATCGGCGACTATTTCGTTCGGGCTGGTTTCGGTGCCGGTCAAGCTCTACTCGACCTCGGAGAGTTCTCGCCGCATTGCGTTCAACTGGATCCACGCTGAGTGCAATTCGCGCGTCCAGCAGCGATTCTGGTGTCCGGTGGACGAACAGATCGTTGAGCGGGATGAGCTCATGAAGGGCTATGAGTTTGCCAAGGATCAGTACGTGCTCTTCTCGCCCGAAGAGCTCAAGGTGCTCGACGCGCAGGCGACCAACAGCATCGATATCGCGGAGTTCGTTCCGCTCGAGAAGGTCGAACGGCTATACCTTGATCGAGCGTACTATCTCGGTCCCGAAGGCGGGGGCGAGCGGGCGTACCGGCTGTTGAGCGCGACGCTTCGCGAGACCGGCCGCGCGGCCCTCGGGAGCTACGCCGCGCGGGGCAAGCAGTATCTCGTCCTGGTGCGACCGATCGAAGACGGACTCGTGATGGAGCAGCTTCGATACGCGGACGAGATCCGCCCCTTCTCCGAGGTCCCGATCGGTGACGGCGAGGTAAAGAAGGAAGAGATGAAGCTCGCCGTTCAGCTGGTCGAGCAGGGATCGAATGACGAATACGATCCCAAGCAGTACACGGACGAAGTGCACGGACGGGTCATGGCGCTGATCGAGCAGAAGATCGAGGGTGAGGAGATCACCGCCGCCCCGGAGCCCAAGGCGGATACGAAGATCATCGACCTCATGGATGCTTTGAAGGCCAGCCTCTCGGAGCCCGAGAAGCCGCAAAAGAAGGCCCGCAAGTCGGCCAAGCGAACGGCGAGTCGGAAAAAGACGAAAGCACGCAAGTCGAGTGGAGGCTGACCAGGGCGGGGAACAGGAGGCCAAGGTCCCCGAGATGGAACACTTCACGACCCGCGATGTCACCCGGATCTTAGACCTTCCGGCGGACAAAGTGCGGCGCTACGCGAGGGCCGATTTCATGGCCCCCGAGCGTGGCCCGCACAACGAGTACCGCTTCACATTCCACGATTTGGTTCTGATGCGAACAGCCCGGGAGCTCGAAGTGGCCGACGTGTCGCCGCGCCGTATCCATCGCGTACTACGGGATTTGAGAAGCCAGCTTCCAGCCGAGAGGTCACTCACGGCGCTCAGAATTGTCGCCGACGGCGACCGGATCGTAGTCCGAGAGGGTGAGACGACCTGGAGTCCCGAGTCGGGCCAGGTCCAGATCGATTTTCGCGTCGCCGATTTCGCTGCTGACGTCGAGCCGTTTGTTGCCGACACAGGGAAGCGACCCTGGGACGGCGACGATCGAACCGCCGACGACTGGTACGAGCTCGCGTTCTCGCTCGAGGGATCGTCCCCCGACGAGGCCCGCGAGATGTACGCGCGAGCGCTGGAGCTCGATCCCGATCACGCTGACGCACTGGTGAATCTGGGGCGCCTGTTTCACGAGGACGGGGCCTTCGAGGAGGCCCGCGAGCACTACGAACGGGCGTTGGGGGTCAATCGAACGCATGCGACCGCGGCCTTCAATCTCGGCGTCGTGCTCGAAGACCTGGAGCAAACCGAGTCAGCCGCCGATGCGTACCGAAAGGCGATCGAAACTGATCCTGGAATGGCTGACGCCTACTACAACTTGTCCCGGTTGTGCGAGGAGTTTGGGGATCGCTCGGCGGCGCTCAGATACCTGCGCAGCTACGACCAGCTTACCCGCACGCGCGGGCCACGACCGGGATGACGTTTGCCTACACGAGCTATTTGAAGATCGACGAGTTGCTCGCGCTCCAGGACCCACAGAGCGACGAGCACGACGAGATCCTGTTTATCATCATCCACCAGGTGTACGAGCTGTGGTTTAAGCAGCTCCTCCATGAGCTCGATCGTCTATGCCGCTTGTTGCGTGAGGGGGAAGTGGCGCCCGCGCTTCACACGCTCAAGCGGATCCTGACGATTCTCAAGCTTGCCGTGGCCCAGACCGATATCCTCGAGACGATGACGCCACTCGAATTTGTCGCTTTCCGCGATCGATTGGAGACGGCGAGCGGCTCGCAGTCGTTTCAATTCCGCGAGATCGAGTTCTTGCTCGGCCTGAAGCGGTCTGCTGTGTTAGAAGACTTTGCTCCCGACAGTGAGGATCGGCGCCGATTGAACGCGCGATTGATTGAACCCACCGTTTGGGACGCTTTGGGGAGCTATTTGTTGACCGATCTGCTGCAACGCGATGTGACTCAGCCGGTGGAGCCGTCGCCGGGCATGCAGGCGGTGCTGCTGCGGGTATACCGAGAGGACCCGGAGGCGATGCAGCTCTGCGAGCGGTTGGTGGATCTCGATGAAGGGGTCCAGGAGTGGCGCTACAGGCACGTAAAGATGGTCGAGCGCACGATCGGGGCAAAACAGGGAACTGGAGGCTCGAGCGGAGTTCGGTTCTTGCGGCGAACGCTGTTCAACCCGGCATTCCCAGATTTGTGGGCCATTCGGAGCGAGCTCTGACGCGGTGATTCAAGCCGCGGATCTGTACCATCACCCCAACGCATTGGCGCCCGACTACTCCGAGTTTCGCGTCGGGGAACGGTTACTACTCACCGGGCACTCCCACCAAGCGTGGCCCGATCGCGGGTTTGAAGGGCAGCTCCAGGCGTGGCGCGACGCCGCACAACACGTGGACGGGAAGTGGGAGCGTGCGTTCGCAGCTGCCGAGCGTGTCCGACAAGGTTACGCCGTGTTGCTCGACGACGCGCCAGAGCGGATCGCGTTGGGCGCCAACACCCACGAGCTCTTGGTGCGGTTTCTGTCCGGGCTGGCGCTACGAGAACGGCCGCGCATCGTGACCACGGATGGCGAGTTTCACACCTTGAGACGACAGCTCGATCGGCTGGCCGAGGAGGCGATCGAGATCGTCAAGGTCTCGAGCGCAGCGCCAGACGAGATACCAGAGCGATTGATCGAAGCGGTCGACGACCGAACCGCGGCGGTGTTCGTTTCGTGCGTGCTCTACGAGAACGCCCGCATCGTAGCCGGCCTCGGTGATGTGCTCGCAGCCACGCAGCGGGTCGGGGCCGAGCTGGTCGTCGACGCGTATCACGCGCTCAACGTGGTGCCGTTCTCGCTCGCCAGGGAGGGCTTGGCCGGGGCTTACGTAGTTGGTGGAGGGTATAAGTACTGCCAGCTCGGAGAGGGGAATGCGTTTCTGCGGTTCCCGGCCGAGTGCGCGATGCGGCCGGTCGTCACCGGCTGGTACAGCGAGTTTTCAGCGCTGTCGGAGGGTTCAGCGCAGGCCGTCGTCTACGGCCGGGGACCCGACCGCTTTGCGGGCGCGACCTACGATCCGACCAGCCATTATCGGGCTGCCGCGGTGTTCGATTTCTTCGAGGAGCGACGTTTGACACCGCAGCTTCTCCGGGAAGTCAGCCAGCACCAGGTGGGATTTCTCGCTGGAGCGTTCGATAGGCTGGACCTGGAGCCGGAACTCGTGACCCGTGATCGGACGACGTCGCTCGACGGGACGGGTGGCTTCCTGGCGCTGGAGACGCCATACGCCGGTGACATGTGGCGATCTCTGCTCAATCGTGGTGTGCATACCGATTACCGACAGACGACGCTACGACTGGGACCCGCGCCCTACCTGTCAGATCATCAGCTTGTCATGGCGATGGACGCGCTCGCCGAGGTCGCGTTCGCGATGCGCGGCTGAGACGACTACGGTGAGTGGTCGCGGCGTAGCTGTCCGCGATCGACCTTGCCGAGGTGGGTTCGCGGCAACGCTTCCAAGAATACAACCGCGCGTGGGTACTTGTACGGGTCGAGGCGGTGGCGTACGAACTCTTGCAGTTCGGTGCCCAGCTCTGTGCCCGGTTCGCTGGCGACCACGAAGGCGTGTGGTTTGATGAGGCCGGTGCCGTCCTGAATACCCACCACCGCCACGTCTTCCACGGCCGAGTGCTCGCGGAGACAGCTCTCGACCTCCTGCGGCGAGAGCCACTTTCCCGACACCTTGAGCATGTCGTCGGAGCGGCCGGAGTAGATAAATGTCCCGTCCCGATTGCGACTCACCATGTCGCCGGACACGTACCACTCACCGCGAAACGCACGTTGGGTTTTTTCCATCGCTTGCCAGTAGCCGATTGCCCGCGACCCACCGCGCACCCAGAGCCAACCGATCTCGCCGTCTGCGAGCTCGTTTCCGTCGTCGTCGCAGACCTGGACCTCGAACCCAGGCACAGCCCTGCCCAGCGTGCCGGGCCGCACATCACCGGGTCGATTCGAGATAAAGATGTGCCACATCTCAGCCGTGCCGAGTCCATCCAGAAGCTCGACACCGAACAACTCGTTCCAGCGCTCATGCAGCGGGATCGGCAGCGCCTCGCCGGCCGAGGTAGCGAACCGGAGGCACGACAAGTCCTCGTCGGCGGCTGACGGATGATTGACCATCCGATCGACCATCGTGGGCACATTGACGAGAATCGTCGGTCTAAAGCGGCTGACCCTCTCGAACAGCGCTTCAGGCGTGCACCGATCGGGAAACAAGACCGTGGCTGCGCCGACAGCAAACGGAAACAACAGATTCGAACCGGTGGCATAACCGAAGAACAGCTTGGGGACCGACAGGGTGACGTCATCCGGTTTGTAACCGAGCGTTTGCTTGGCATAGCACTCGGTGGTGTTTGCAAACGACCGATGGGTCTGCACGACCGCCTTGGGTTGGCCCGTCGTTCCACCGGAGAAGAGCCAGATCGCAGGATCGTCACAATGGGTGTGGAAGTTCTCGAGCGTCGGAAGAGCGTCCTTCAGCTGATCGGCAAAATAAGGGCGGCCGACGACGAGCATCGTGTCCAGGTGCGGTGCCGTCTCGGCGGCCGAGGCGAACCGCTGGTGCGCGTCTTCATGCACGATCGCGAGTCGGGCTCGCGTGTAGTTGAGGAAGTACGTGATGGCTTCTGGTTTGAGGTCCGGGTTGACCATCACGACCACCGCGCCAATCTTGAGGATGCCGAATAGAGCGGCGACGAACTCGGGTCCGTCGGGTAAACCGATGATGACCCGCTGCTCGGGCTCGACTCCGGCTTGACGAAGTAGGTTCCCGAACTTGTTGGCGAGGGCTTGGATCTCAGCGTAGGTGTACCGCGCGTCGTCGGTCAGCACCGCTTTGCGATCTCCTAGCCCTTCTGCGGTACGGGCGTCCAGGAAGTACTCAGCGATGTTGAGATCCGGTGGTGGTCGGTACGACATCCGCCGATGATACGCAGTAGGTGAGCGCGGGGAAAGGCGAGTGCGGTGATGCGGCGATTGGCAGAAGTAACGTGGGAAGAGGCGCGGGAGCTGGGTCAGGAGAGGGCGATCGCCATCCTCCCAGTGGGCGCGATCGAGGCCCACGGTCCGCACCTACCGTTGATGACCGATGTTGTGATCGCCGACGCGATGGCTGTCGCCGCCGCCGAGGAGTTGGTGGATCGCGGCCGGCGGGTCGTGGTTTTGCCACCGCTCTGCTACACGGCGGCCGGTTTCGCGGTCGGCTTTGCGGGAACGATATCGGTATCGCCCGCGACCGTGACTGCGACGATCGTCGATGTCGCGCGGAGCCTCGCTCGTCACGGGTTCCCAACGCTGGCGATAGCCAACGCGCATCTCGATCCAGACCACGTCGCAGCGCTGCATGCTGCAGTCGACGCGTGCGGCGATGAGGCGATTCAAGTCATCTTCCCGGATATCACTAGAAAACCGTGGGCACTCGAGCTGACCGAGGAGTTCCAGAGTGGCGCGTGTCACGCGGGTCGGTACGAGAGCTCGATCGTGATGGCTGCGGATCCGAGCCTCGTGGCGGATGATCGCCGCCGCGGGCTGGCGCCAAACCCGACCTCGCTCTCCGCGGCGATCCGGGCCGGTCAGAAGACGTTCGAGAAAGCCGGTGGTCCGGCGGCTTATTTTGGCGATCCGGCGGCAGCCAGCGAAGAAGAGGGCCAAAGCACGATTCACGTATTGGGGTCGATCTTGGTGCAAGCGATCGAAGAGGGGAGCGAACACGCCGATGCGACTTGACGGCAAGACCGCAGTGGTAACGGGTGGCGGGCGCGGGATCGGTGCGGCTATCGCCCGAGCGCTCGCCGAGGCTGGAGCAGCGGTGGTGGTAGCGGCTCGTTCGGAGGCCGAGGTCGAGGCGGTTGCGGCCGAGATCACCCAGGGGGGCCATACCGCTTCGGCGATGACGTGTGATGTGACCGACCGCGAGAGTGTAAAGCGTTTGGCAGACGGGGCTGCCGAGGCCGGAGATGGCGTTGAGATCTTGATCAACAACGCCGGCATCGCGGAGGCCGCACCGCTGGCGAAAACCACACTCGAGGATTGGAACCGCGTGCTGGCGAGCAATGCCAGCGGGACGTTTCTATGTACCCGCGCGTTTGTGGGTTCGATGGTCGACCGTGGCTGGGGGCGGATCGTCAATGTCGCATCGATCGCCGGGCTCAGCGGGGCGAAGAACATCGCGGCTTATGGGGCCGCGAAGCATGCCGTCGTCGGTCTGACCCGCAGCGTAGCGGTCGAGCTGGCTGCGACCGGCGTCACAGTCAATGCGTTGTGTCCGGGTTATGTGAACACCGACATGACGGCGGCCTGGCTCAAGCGCAACATGAAGCAGACCGGTTGTTCACGCGAGGATACCCTGGCGGCGATGTTGAAATCGGCCCGGCAAACCAGGCTGATCGAACCGATGGAGGTCGCCGATGCAGCCGTCTGGCTGTGTGGTGAGGGCGCGAGGGGCGTCAATGGCCAAGCGATCGTCATCGACGGTGGAGGGTTGGTGGCTTGAGCTTCGAGGTCGTAAACCCAGATGAACTAGGACGGCCCAAGGGGTGGAACAACGGCCTGCTCGCACCAGCGGGTGGGCGAATCCTGTTTGTCGCCGGACAAGTCGGGAGTGATCGGGCGGGGCAAGTCGAACCTTCCGGATTTGTCGAGCAGTTCGGCCGAGCCCTCGAGAATGTGTTGACCGTCGTGCGCCATGCCGGTGGGGAACCCGAGGACATCGGGCGGCTGACGATCTACGTCACCGATCGCGAGGAGTACCTGGCCAGCCGCAAACCCCTGGGTGAGAGGTACAGAGCGCTCATGGGGACCCACTACCCGGCGATCGCACTGGTCGAGGTGGACGGCTTGGTCGAGGAAAACGCGGTTGTCGAGATCGAGGCGACCGCGGTCCTATCGGAAAAAGGGGTGTCGTGATGTTGGACCCCGGATCGTTTCTGTACGCGGTCGATAGTGATACCGGGGTGGCGACGATCACGCTCAATCGTCCCGATCGTCTGAATGCGCTGACGTTCGAAGTGTACGAAGAGCTGACCGACACGTTCCGGCGCATCGACCAGGAGATAGATGTAAGAGTTGTCGTCATCACTGGTGCTGGACGAGCGTTCTGTTCAGGTGGTGACGTTGAAGACATCATCGGCGGGTTGTTCGATCGTGACGCCGAGGGGCTGTTGGCGTTTACGCGTTTGACGTGTGATCTGATAGAGGCGATTCGGTCGTGCAAGCGACCGGTAATCGCTGCCTTAAACGGCACGGTTGCCGGCGCCGGCGCGGTGATCGCGACCGCATGTGACGTTCGTATCGCCGACGAATCAGCCAAGATCGCATTCCTGTTCACCAAGGTCGGGTTATCGGGAGCGGACATGGGTGCGGCGTGGCTGCTGCCGCGGGTGGTCGGCTGGGGTCGAGCGACTGAGCTATTGATGACCGGCGACTTCATTGACGCCCACGAGGCGTATCGGATCGGCCTCTACAATCGCGTTATTGCAGGCGGCTCTGACGTCGTGGCCGAGGCGCAGTCGTTCGCGGCCCGCTTGGCGGCTGGTCCGTCAGAGGCGCTGGCGGTTACCAAGGCGGCGCTCAACACCGAGGCGTCGATGGATCTCGGCGCGGCTCTGGAGGCGGAGGCTCGGGCTCAAGCTGGCTGCATGCAACACCCCAACTTCAAGGAAGCATACGCGGCGTTCCGTGAAAAGCGGAAGCCGCGCTTCACGTAATCGGCGTGCCCGACGTCGCCACGGTCCGAGCGTTTCTCGAAGACGAACACGTGCAGCTGGCGGAAGACGTTTCACGGTTCGTGGGCGCGGAACTCGCTCCGTTTCCTGAACCACCCGATGACCCGGCTTGCCGTCTGCAAGCGCGCGAGATACTCGCGCTGGTGGGTGAGGCCGGCTGGTTCCGACCGATCGAGCGTCAGGATCTACGCGGTTGTTCGCTTGTGCGGGAGGCGTTGGCTAGCGTGTCGCCGCTCGCGGATGCGGTTTTCGCCCTCCAAGGGTTGAGTGCAACTCCGATCCTGTTGGCTGGCAGTAAAGGACTGCGAGAGAAGTGGCTCGAGCCCGCCTGTGCGGGCCGTGTGATGGGCGCTTTCGCAATGACTGAGACCGAGGCCGGCTCGGATGTATCGTCGCTGGCGACCACCGCTCAGCGTGATGGCGACGAGTACGTCCTGGACGGGGCCAAGACGCTGATCTCCAACGCCGGCATCGCCGACTTCTATACCGTGTTCGCGGCTACTGATCGCGATCGTGGCGCCAAAGGGATCTCGTGCTTCGTCGTGGGGGCCGATCAATCGGGATTCGAGTTTGTCGGGCCTCAGATCATGAGCGCGCCTCACCCACTGGGCGAGATCCGATTTGATGGCTGCCGTGTCAGCAGGGACGCTCGTCTGGGAGAGGAAGGGGAGGGGTTCAAGCTTGGGCTAGCGACCCTCGATCAGCTGCGGACCACCGTGGGCGCCGCGGCGTGCGGCATGGCTGAGCGCGCCCTCGCAGAAGCCCGCGGACACTCGCTCGAGCGGGTCCAGTTCGGCAAGCCGCTGGCCGAGTTCCAGATCGTGCGTCAGAAGCTGGCGCGGATGGCGGTTGGACTCGCCGCATCGCGACTGCTCGTCTACCGCGCCGCATGGGAAAAGGATCGAGGCGCCGCCCGCGTGACGGTTGAATCGGCGATGGCCAAGGCGTTCGCCACCGAGGAAGCCCAGCGCATCGTCGATGACGCGGTGCAGTTGGTAGGCGGTCGCGGTGTGGTCGCCGACCATCCGGTTGACCGGCTCTATCGGTCCGTTCGAGCGCTTCGGATTTACGAGGGTACGACCGAGATCCAGCACCTCATCATCGCCCGCCACCTGTTGCAAGACGAAGGCTCGTGAGAGTAAAAGTCGTTGGCGGCGGTCCGGCGGGGCTCTACCTGGCCATCCTAATGAAGCGAGCCGATCCGGCGCATTGGATCACCGTTTACGAGCGCAACCGACTGGACGACACGTACGGGTTCGGGGTCGTCTTCTCGGATGCGACGCTCGACAACCTGGCCGCTGCCGACCCGGACACACACGCCCGAATTCTGGCCGAGTTCGCGCATTGGGACGACATCGAGATCCACTATCGGGGCGAGGTGATCCGCTCGACGGGTCACGGATTCGCCGGCCTCGATCGCCAACGCTTGCTCGAGATCCTGGGTGAGCGGTGCGACGAGCTGGATGTCGAGCTGGAGTTCGAGTCTGAACTCACGACCGTCAAGCAGATGAGCGACGTCGATCTGGTGGTGGCCGCGGACGGTGCGAATTCGATGCTTCGCGAGCAGCATGCAGCCGATTTCCAGCCCGTCATCGACTGGCGCCCGAACCGCTTCGTCTGGCTGGGCACGACGCGCCCGTTTCCGGCCTTCACGTTTTACTTTAGGCACGATGGTCATGGGCTTTGGCGTGTACACGCTTACCGATATGCGGAGGGTCGGTCGACGTTTATCGTTGAGACCACCGAGGAGACGCTTGGCGCGGCCGGGCTAGAAGACGCCTCCGAGAGGGAAACCGTGGCCTTTTGCGAGGCGATGTTTGCGAGCGAGCTGGAGGGTCACCGGCTGATCTCGAATCGCTCGATCTGGCGCCGGTTTCCGACTGTGAGGAATGGTTCGTGGTCGGTGCGCAACATCGTCCTGATCGGCGATGCCGCACACACCGCCCACTTCTCGGTTGGGTCGGGGACAAAGCTGGCCATGGAGGATGCCATCGCGCTCAGTGACGCGCTCCGCGTAGAGACCGACGTGCCGACGGCGCTGGCCGCCTACGAGGAGGAGCGACGCCCCCTGGTCGAGAGCCTGCAACGAGCGGCACAAGCCAGCTTGCAGTGGTTCGAGGGCACAGAGCGCTACATGGAGACCGAGCCCGTCCAGTTCGGCTTTAACCTGCTGACCCGAAGCCTGCGCATCACGCACGAAGATCTGCGAGTACGCGACCCCGAATTGACGGCGCAGATCGATCGGTGGTTCGCTGAGGAGGCGAGTCGACAAAGCGGCGTGCCGATCGACCTTGACGACCCGCCACCGCCCCTCTTCACACCGTTCAAGCTGCGGGAGATGGTGTTGGCCAATCGGGTCGTCGTCTCGGCGATGTGCCAGTACTCAGCCGAAGATGGCAGCCCGACCGACTGGCACTTCGTTCATCTCGGGAGCCGAGCCGTCGGTGGCGCCGGGTTGGTGTTTTCGGAGATGACTGATATCAGCCGCGAGGCACGGATCTCGCCCGGCTGCGCCGGCATGTATCGACCCGAACACGTCGCGGCCTGGAAGCGAATCGTCGACTTCGTGCACGACAACACCGAGGCCAAGATCGGTCTACAGCTCGGTCATGCCGGCCGGAAAGGGTCGACTCGGTTGGCGTGGGAGGGGATGGACGAGCCGCTCGAAAGCGGAAACTGGGAGATCGTGGGTCCATCACCGATCCCGTACTTCCCGCACAGCCAGGTGCCGCGGGAGATGGATCGCGACGACATGGACGCGATCCGGGACGACTTCGTGCGCGCCGCGAAGATGGCCGAGGAAGCCGGGTTCGACATCATCGAACTCCACTTCGCGCACGGCTATCTGCTGGCCAGCTTCGTGTCACCGTTGACCAACCAACGTCGTGACGAGTATGGGGGATCGCTCGAGAATCGGTTGCGGTTTCCGCTCGAGGTGTTGGACGCTGTCCGCGCGGTGTGGCCCGAGCACAAACCGATCTCGGTCCGGATCTCGGCGGTCGATTGGGCACCCGGCGGGACCGAGGTAACCGACGCGGTCGAGATCGCGCGGACGCTCAAGGCTCACGGCTGCAGACACTGCCCGACGCCAAGCCAATCTACGGCCGTCAGTTTCAAACCCCGTTCAGCGACCGGATTCGTCACGAGGCAGAAATCCCGACGATGGCGGTCGGCAACATCTCGTCGTACATGGACGTGAACACGATCCTGGCCGCCGGTCGGGCCGATCTGTGTGCACTCGCCCGGGCTCACCTGTGGGATCCGTACTGGACACGGAACGCGGCGCAGAAGCTGGGATACTCGTTGCCGTGGCCCAAGCCCTATTCGGTGCTCGACGACTATCGACCACGTTTCGAGTGATCGCGGTGGTCCGCTAGGCGGTGGCCTCCCGCACCCAACCGAACGACCGAAACGCCTGGATCGTCACCGCTAGATACCACAGGCCGAGCAGCGGGCCGAGGTCAAACCGGATGGCATAGCATAGCCCAAGCGAAGAGGAACGTGCCCTCACCGATGTAGACATCCCACCCGACGTCTAGCCCGAGCTGCACGCGCCAGACCAACCCTTTGAACTCATCGCCGATCCCATTACCTGCCTCCAGCCAGTACGATCGGATCGCCGCTCAACAGATGGTACAAGCCGAGGCTCGCGATGCTGAGGCTAACGGCGAAAACGCAAGCGATCGTCACGATCAACGGGATGGGCAGCGGAACGAAGATCAACGTCGGGTAGGCGACTGTGGCTGCCAGCCCGGAAAAAGCGCCAACCTGGACCCAACGGAGAGCCATCTCGGTCGACAACTTACCGCGCCACCATGGAACGAGTCGAGCAATTGGAGGCCCAGGTTTAACAACCCGACGGTGAGCACCGTCACATGTCTATGCGAGCAATCTCGAGCCCCGTGACGCTTGGTATGCTGGTCTTCACATTCATCGGATGCGATGGCGATTCCCCCGGCGGCGCGCCGGTCGATCCAGACCCTCCGGTCGGCAACGCCACGCTTGGCGCTACGGCGTTTGTCGAGAGCTGCGCCGAATGCCACAGCTCCCGCGATGCGTTTGATCTCGCTTTCTTCAGCTTTCCCGATTCAACGATCATTCGTCGAGCGGTCTTCCACGTCGATTCGGCGACGGCACGCGACATCGCTGCCCACGTGCGGAGCCTGCACATGGAGACGGTTGGTCGCGGAACCCGGGTGTTCCAACCCGGCGGTCGGATGGTAGTTGGCGATGTGGCGTTCGCGCTCGAGCTGTTCGGTGCCGATGAATGGCCGGTGGGTTTGACAACCGCGGACTTGTTGGCCATCGATCCGCTTGAGGTTTCGGTTGCGGTCCCGATGCCACTGTGGTCGGACGAGATCACCAATCGCGATTGGATGCCCGACCGACCGCTCACCGCTCAGG
>JBDHIC010000003.1:0-25778 GCA_039589035.1 Gemmatimonadota bacterium
TCGGCACGTACTCCCCCTCATCCTCGTCCCACTCCTCTTCGACCTCGACCGTCAACTCGTCAATCACGCGCGTCAGAAGCTCAGCAGCCTCTTGGGTCATGCCTGGCACCGCCGTCAGATCTTCAAGCTCCAGATCGATGATATCATCAAAACTCTTGTAGCCGGCGCTGGCCATCGCTTCAACCGTCTCAGGGGTGATCCCAGGAACCTGATCGAGGGCGAAATCGCCCGCCTCAATGGCCGGTTCGACCTCTGCGGTCGCGGCCTCAACCTCCGGCTTACGACCGAACAACACTTCTTCTTCCTGGGCCAGGTACTCAGCCTTGCTGACCAGGTCGATGCGGTAGCCGGTGAGCTTCGAAGCCAATCGAACATTCTGGCCCGACCGACCGATCGCCAGTGAGAGCTGATCTTCTGCGCACACTACTGTGGCCCGCTTCTCGGGTAGCTCCGTGTCAACTGAGGCGATCCCTTCAGCTGGCACCGGGGTTGCCTCTTCGCCGTCTTGGTCGGGCGCCGCCTCAACGGTGGCCTGAGAGTCGACCTCCGCTTCTTCGATCGGCGCCTTATCTGATCCGGCCTCCGCATCGTCGGTCATGCGCTCGGTTTCCCGCCGCGCCGCCTCCTCGAGCGATGCTTTTGAAGCCTCCAACGCGGCCGCCGTCTCCTCGGGACTGGCCGGTTGGGACGGGGCCGGCGCCGCCGTTGGACCTCGGAAACGACTGCGCGGCTTGAACGCCGTCGCCTCTGCCGTTTCGGTGAACAGCCCGCCTTCATCGCCACCCTCGGGCTCGTGCAGCATGATCTTGTAAACCTCAGCCGGTGACAACGCCTGGGCGATGAACTCGCGGGATTCATCGGTCCACGGCACGATATCGATTCGCTCGCCGCCAAGCTCCGACACCACTGCCTGGACGCGGCTGCCTTTCAGACCCACGCACGCGCCCACCGGATCAACGTGCTGGTCACGCGACCAAACGGCGATCTTGGAACGACTCCCGGGTTCGCGCGCGATGGCGCGAATCTCCACGATACCCTGAAACACTTCGGGGACCTCGAGCGCAAAGAGCGCCTGCACAAAGTCAGGATGTGTTCGACTTAGGATCAGCTGAGGGCCCTTGTTGGTTTCCCGAATGTCGAGCAGCAAAGCACGCACGGTCTCACCTTGTCGCAGATACTCGCGGCGGACCTGTTCCCGTCCCGGAAGAAGGGCCTCGGTCCTACGATCAAGAAAGACCAGTGCATTACCGCGGTCTACCTGCTGCACCGTTCCCGAGACGAGCTCGCCGACTCGATCGGCGTACTCCTCGCGAATACGGTTCCGCTCTTCCTCCCGTACCTTCTGAATGATCATCTGCTTGGCCGCCTGAATGGCGTTACGGCCAAACGTGTTGTAGTCGAGCGGGATCTCGGCCACCTGACCCGGGACTGGGTCATCGTCGCCCCACGGCTCGTTGACAAACGGCAGTTGCTTGGCCTCCTCGACCGTCATCTGGCGCGATGGATCCTCCAACACCTCTTCGTCAGCCACGATCTCCTTTAACATGTAGATGCTGATCTCTCCAGTGACCGGGTCCACGAGCACCTCGGCCTCGGCTTCGGCTCCATATTTGCGCCGTACGGCAGCCAACATGCCAACCTTGACGAGCTCGACGATCTCCGATTTTTCGAGCGCCTTTTCTCGGGTCAGCTGACCAAATGCTTCTAGGATCTCCATACTCTCACTGCTCCCATCAAACTCCTATGTGTATTATCCGTTGTTCTTCGCTCGGGTCGCCAATCTCCAATCAACGTGCAACTTGGCGTTGGCTATCTCACCGTGACCAAAGGTCCATCGATCCGCGGTTCCACCGACCGAGTCGCGCACGACAATACCGAACGAATCATCACCTTGGTCAACGACGTTCTCAAGAACGCCCGTAAAGCGTTTGCGACCATCCCGACCTACTTGGAGTCGGATCGCGATCTCCCGGCCAATAAAGCGCTCGAACTCGCGCCGCCGCGAGAGTGGCCGCTCGATGCCGGGGCTCGAGACTTCAAGCACATATCTGTCTGGGACTGTCCCCGCCGATTCGAGTTCCCGCTCGATCAACCTCGACAGCCGAGCGCAATCGTCCAGCGTCACGCCAGCTTCCTTGTCCACGTATACCCGCACTACGGGGCGTCCTCGACTCCCGCCGATCTCCAAGTTCACGAGTTCGGCCCCGGCCTGTTCCACGACCGGCTCGACCACAACCATCATGCGGTCGACATCGGACATTGATCAGCCTCTGCTCTCGGGTCCTTGACGCGGAAGCAAAAAAAGTGGGGCCACCGCCCCACTTCATTACCAAATGTACGCGAAACGAGCGCCAAGGCAAGGTGAGGCGTGGTGCTCGGTCAGCCCGGGAAGCCGGCGAAAAAGACCATCCGCCCGCTATCTGCACCGTCCCGCCGGTGGCTATGAAACCGCTCTCGATCGCAGCATGTACACGCGGGGGACGAAACTACCGACGCCCGGGATAGCCCAGCGGAGACCGCCTGGCGGGTGAGCGCCCCGCGTAGATCGACCCGCGGATCGTTCCGGCCACCAACAAGCCAGCCGTCCGTATCCGGTCCCGCCCCGGTTGCCCGAATCGACTCCACGACCTGCTCACCAACCGGGTAGCAGCACGACCCGATCGCGGGTCCCCAGTACGCCAGGCAATCAGCGGGCTGAGCGCTGTATTCGTCGCCAAGCGCCGCCACCGCTGCGGTTACGATCCCACCCGCTACCCCCTGCCAACCGGCGTGAACGAGCGCTATCGCACCAACCGACGGTGCGTAGACCAGCGCGGGGACGCAGTCGGCCACGCTGACGGTGAGGAGTATGCCTGCCGTGTTGGACAGGAGACCATCCCGGGCTTCGACCTGAACCGTGCCCGGCGCGACTCTGTCAGCCTTAAAGAGCTCGGTTCCGTGTACCTGGGAAGCCCTGACAACGCTGCGAAACTGCGGCTCGGCCCATGCTTCGAGCGCACTTTGCGCTGGCCCGGCGTCTGTTTTTCCACCCCGGAAGTTTAGTTCGCGCAGCGTTATGCCGGCGATCAGCGAGTGGCCATCCCAGCGAAGCTCGAGCCTCGGTAGCGGCTGACCGAATCGGGTCTCGATCGGCATGCCGAGCTCTCCGTTCAACCCCTCATCGGTCATCAGTCGGCCAATCGAAACCGCACCACGTGGTACACCGCTGCGATACCATCACGCCAAGTGATCTTCTTACCGCCAGAATAGTCGCGCCCGTGATACGCTATCGGCGTTTCATAGACCCGATAGCCACGGCGAGCGACCTTAGCGGTGATCTCGGGTTCGATGCCGAACCGGCTCGACCGGAGGGTCGGCCCGATGTCAGCGATGACCTCACGGCGAAATACTTTGAACCCGGTCTCCATATCGGTGAGGCTCAGGTTGTTGAGGGCGTTGGAAAGCAGCGTCAGCGCGCGATTACCAACGGAGTGCCAGAACAGGTGGACGCGTTGGGGGCGACCGAGGAAACGCGAGCCGTAGACGACATCCGCCACGCCTTCGCGAATCGGGCTTATCAGCGCCTCGTAATCACGTGGGTCGTACTCCAGGTCGGCATCCTGAACCAAGACGATATCACCTTTCACCTCGGCGAACGCGCGGCGCAGCGCAGCACCCTTCCCGAGGTTACGGGCCTGGAGAATGACTTTGACCGAAACCCCACGGCCGTCAGCATCCACAATCCGCTCCTCACCAGTAGCAACGGCCGTCAGGTACTCCCGAGTTCCATCGCTCGATCCGTCATCGACGATCACGATCTCTTTCTCGAATGGCGTTTGTGCAACCCGCCGAAGTTGCTCGACAATCGTTGGACGCTCGTTGTAGGCAGGAACGACGATCGATAGGAGCAGCGGTTCTTGGGGGCTAGGAGAGCCCACTCATTCCCGGATGGACTGGGGGGCGGTCGTGCTCGTCCGCCTGATCGGCTTCGGATGAATGTCGCTCGAACAGTAGCTTCAGGACGGGTGGCGTAACCAACGTCGTGGCCATGACCATGATCAATACCGCCGAGAATACGTCCTGCGTGAGAATGCCGCCCAGAAGCCCAAGCTGGGCGAAGATCAGTCCGACCTCTCCGCGTGGGACCATTCCCACACCGATCACCAGCTTGTTGATCTTTCGTCGCATTACGCTGTAGCCAGCCGCCACCTTGCCGATCACGGCGATGACAAACAACCCCGCTCCAACCAGCAGGATCTCATGATTCTCGGGGACTCTCGGGTCGAGGATCGACACGTCTACCGCGGCACCAATGGACACGAAGAAGATCGGCGTAAAGACATCGGCTACCGGCTTGATCTGCTCGACGATCGTGTCGAACTGATTGGTCCGCGAGAGTATGAGGCCGGCTGCAAATGCACCCACGATGGGAGCCAACCCCACGCGATCAGCGAAAAAGGCCAACATCAGCGCAAACACGAGCGCAAAGGTGACCAGCACCCCTCGTACGCGCATCCGGTTGACGAGTTCGAAGATCCACCGCGCTGTGTAGAGCCCGATCGCCATCGCCACCGCCAAGAATCCGACCGCCAGCGCGAATAGCTTGACGACACCGACAACCGAGATGGTACCGGTCGAAGCCAGGCCTTCTACGACCGCCAGAATCAACAGTCCGAGGATGTCGTCAATTACTGCCGCACCGATGATGATCCGCGCCTCAGCGCTGTTAATCTTGCCGAGATCAGTCAGGACGCGCGCGGTGATCCCAACCGATGTCGCGGTCAGCGTAGCGCCGATGAAGATCGCCGTCAGACTCGCTCCACCTGCGTAGTAATGCCAGAATAAGTATCCGAAAAGAAACGGTAGCACGATGCCAACCACAGCCACCGTCAACGCCGATGATCCGACATGGAACATCTCTCTCAGATCGGTCTCGAGACCGATTTCGAACAGCAAAATCGCCACCCCGACTTCCGCTAGGACGTGAACCATCGCCCCGTACGGATCGGTCGGATCGACCGGCACCAGCCCCAGCACCGAGGCGCCGACGATGACTCCTGCAACCAGCTCTCCCAGAACCGCCGGCTGACCGATGCGCTCAAACAGTTCGCCCATCAGCTTGGCCGACAGCAACACGACTATAAAGATGAAAAAGAAGTGTCCGACTTCGACGAAGTGAGCGGCCTCTTCCATGTCGCTCCGTGCGCTGGCGTGCTCAGCCGGTCAGGCGGATCCTAAAATCGGCCGATGAACAGATACGGTCGCCACCGCTGGTCAGGGACTGACGCGAAGTACGTTATGTGAGTGAACGGATGCGGACGACGCGGTGGCCGTGTCAGAGACAGGCCAGCTTGTTCGGGGGTGCGGTTCCCTTTCCGATTGTTACAGCGTACACACGCACAGACCAGGTTCGTCCACGTGTCCCGTCCACCCGCGGATCGAGGAACCACGTGATCTGTCGTCATCGGTCCCCGGCGCGTTCCGCAGTATTGGCATCGATAGCTGTCGCGTCGCAGAACGTTACGACGAGTCAACGCAACCCGCTTCTGGGGCGCATGAATGTAAACCGATAAGCGGACAACAGAGGGCAGTGGGACGACACACGACACCGAGTGCACCTCCAAATCGTAGCGCTCAACAATCTCGGCCTTGCCCAACACGACCATCACAACCGCGCGCTGTGCCCTACACACCGACAACGGTTCGTAGTTCTGATTCAGAACCAAGACTTTCTTTTGCAGCAGCGGGCTCATCCGTTTACGGTCCTCTAACCTCGTAATCGAAACGCAGCGTGTCGACCCACTCACCGAGCCGCCAAACGGGCACACGGACGACCTCGTCCCAGGCCGCAGAGATGTTTACCGTCCCATCCCGTTGGTCACGCACCCGAAGCCGGTACGGCGACAGCGGAACTCCGAGTTCGTAAGCCGACTCCAACAACGCCTGCCGCATCGCCTCCGCGTTGCTCACATCCGCGAAACGAGCCGACTGTTTCATGGCGTCTTTGAAACGCCACGCCCGGATATGAGGCGTTGCGAACAGATAACCAATGTAGAGCCCAGCTGCGAGCAGTACCAACCTGAGGAGCGCCCCCATCAGAACTCCTCGACCACGTGGCGAAGGACTTCCTCGGCGATCTTATCGATTGCACGGTCAATCCCCGTCTCCCGGTCTTCACCCTCATCCTCGTTGAACTCGCCCCACTCGACCAAAGCTCGATTCTGCCACAGCGTCCGGTCTTGCACTTCATCGAGCAGCTCGATGTCGATCCTCAGCACCACGCGACGCGTGAACACCTCCGGGTTTACGGTCTCCCCGGGATCGTAGGAGAGCGCCTCTTCTTCGTAGTTGAGAATCGCACCTTGGACGACCAGATCGGCTTCGTCTTCATCGCTAACCAGTTGCAATCGCGACCTGCCGAGAAACTCGTTTATGACTCGCTCTGTGAGTTGCTGGGTCAGCTGAAACTCGCGCGTTTCGTTATCGAACGTCGCGACATAGACAGTATTGAGATGCGACGGTACCGGGGATCGAAACGAGTATCCGCAGCCCGCTACGAGGAGTCCTACCGCCAACCAGAGGCAACGAAACGCCTCCACGTTAAACCGACGGTCTTTCTTCTTTGTGAACATTGAAGACAAGCTGACGCTCCTTAATGTAATCCCGCAAAACGACTTTTCTGGGCGTGTGACGCTCACCCACTGGCTGAAAATCGCTGAATCGTACACGGTAGATCAATCTGCCTGCTCGTTCCTGACGATACTCGACAAGCCGCGACGGGTTCCCCTCCAGCGTCAGTGCGTGAATGGTGCCCGCGCCAGCGATGTAGAGTGTGTTGCGCTCGCCCTCCCCGAACGCCGCGGTCCACTCCGCATTTCGGGTCAGCCGAGCCACGTCGTAGGCCCCGAGCACAGCCCCCAACACCTCGGGTGATGCCAGCGCTCGCTCGCCGGTCAGGGCCGCGAATTTTGGGTCACCAAGCTTGCCCGTGAGGATCTCACCCTCTTGCGGCAAGCGGACGGTCAACATCTCGCCCACCAACCGCACGTGCACAACCGGAGTGTCATGTGGACCGAAGACGTCAGCTTTCAGTGTCTTGGGGTCGGCGCGATACTCGATCGCACCATCGCCCGCGAAGCGCCGCCGTCCCTCGATCAATGTGACAGAGAAGATCCGCTTGGTGGCCTCAATCTCCGCGTAGCGAGCTTGCAGCTCGGCCACCAAGGGAGCCGGATCGATTCCCGTTTCTGCAGCCCGGCGAGCCTCAGTCTGGAGCGTTGTGGCGCAAGCAGCAAGCAGCACCGTGCCAAGCGACGCCCCGATTCGGGTCACTCGATTAACGCCGCCTCTGCACGCTCGATCTTGGCTTTCAGGTCAGTCGAACCGGCGGGGGTGAGCTGAGCCGCCCGACGATACGCTCGGAGTGCCGCCTCGGGACGACGCTGTTCGTAGAGGATGTCCCCCAGTTGCTCATGAAGCAGGCCCGACCCGGGGATCGCTAAGATGCCGGTCACGAGAGCCTCTTCACCGGCTGCTAGACGACCTTGTGCGACGAGCGCCTGCCCGAGCCCTTCCCAAGCGCTGGCGTGCCCCGCGTCTATTGTAACTGCCGCCCGAAAGTTGTGTTCTGCCTCTGACCACTGTTCTAGAGCGAGCAGTGCGCGACCGACCTCGACCCGCAACTCGACCGACTGCGGGCGCAAGTCAGCTGCCGCCTTCAAGTGGGTCAGTGTTCCCGCGCTCGAGCCACGTGCCCGATGCAGGCCGATCAGTTGGAATCGGAGTCGGATGTCTCGGGGTGCCAACCGAGCCGCCCGCTCGTACGACTCGATTGCAGCTTCGTGATCGCCACGGTGAGACGCGATGATCGCCTGGAGCCTATGAAACGACGCGGCCCGCTCCGGCTCACTACTCTCCAAATCTCGGATCTTATCCGAAAACTCAGAGAGCGCTTCGGTAGCAGGCTCGGGTCGACCGAGCTGGAGCAAAACAGCAGCCCACTCCAACCGCAGAATCACAGCCTCCGGATCGAGCTCGACAGCATGTCGCAACCACACTTCGGCTGTACTTGGGTCGCCCTGGTATCGTGCTTCTTCAGCCAGATGAAACAGCGTAAGGGCCGCAGCTGGCGGACCCTGTCGCTGAGCGTGGAGGCTATCGGCCTGAGTGATCAAGACCAGACTGACAGAAGCGAGCAAGACCCAAAGCGGTCGCGCGGTGATTCGGTTACAAAGCATAAGGCAGCCAAGATAGGAAACCGCGGAAGACAGCCGCAAGCCGCACGATGCTGGCCGGTCGAGACCGGGCAACCGATCTTGAGCGCCGTGTCCCGACGTCTGATTCTCGTGGCGCTCTTGAGCGCTGGCTCGATGGGTTGCGATGACCGGTCTGAGCCGCCCGTCGCACCGACGACGATCTCGTCTCGGACCTTCGCTCGAGTACTCGGTGAACTCGTGGTCGCGCGCATCGAGACGCTACCGGACACTGCCGCCTACCGCACGCGCCGAAACGCGATTCTGGCCGATTTCGACGTCTCCGCCGACGACCTGGAGCGATTCGCCGCCGTCCACGGCTCGGATGCCGACTTCATGGCCGGTTTGTACCGCCAAGTCCGAGCTCGCGTGGATTCGCTGTCCGCGATCCGCCCGGACTCCGTGCGGCGGGCCTCCCAGTTTCCGAGTCCACCACAGGGCGAACCGTAGCCGACCCTACTCCCACTCGATCGTCGCCGGCGGTTTGCTCGACACGTCGTAGGTGACACGATTGACACCGCGGACCTGGTTGATAATCTGGTTCGCAACCCGGCCCAAGAAATCCGGTGAGAACGGGTACCAGTCAGCCGTCATCCCGTCCTTCGAAGTCACCGCTCGCAACGCTACGACGTGCTCGTACGTCCGCGCGTCGCCCATCACGCCTACAGCCTTCACCGGCAACAAGACCGCGAATGCCTGCCATATCTGATCGTAGAGACCAGCGGCGCGGATCTCCTGCAGATAGATGGCATCAACTTCGCGTAGCAGCTTCACGCGCTCGGAAGTAACCTCGCCCAGCACACGAATCGCCAAGCCCGGTCCTGGGAACGGATGCCGCCCGACGATCTCCTCCGGAAGGCCCAGCTCACGCCCCACCTGTCTCACTTCGTCTTTGAACAGTTCACGGAGTGGCTCCACGATTTCGAGACGCATCGCTTCCGGCAGTCCGCCCACGTTGTGGTGGGTCTTTATCGTTGCCGAGGGCCCCTTGACAGACAGCGACTCGATCACATCCGGATACAGCGTGCCCTGCACCAAAAAATCGATGTCGCCGACGCCGCCGGCAGCGGTTTCAAACACACCGATGAAACGGTGGCCGACCCGCCGCCGCTTTTCTTCCGGATCCACGACGCCGGTCAAGTCGGCCAAGAAACTCCCCCCGGCGTCTACGACCTCCAACCGGAAGCCCAAGTGCTCGCGGAATGTTCGCTCGACCTGCAGTCGCTCGTCTTTTCGCAACAATCCGGTATCCACAAAGATGCACGTCAGGCGATCGCCAATCGCACGATGCACGAGCGCTGCAGCCACTGCGGAGTCCACACCGCCTGACAATCCGCAGACAACCCGCCGGTCACCAACTTGGTCGTTGATCGCGCGCTCGGCCCGCACGATGAACGACGCCATAGTCCACGTCGGTTCGCAGCCGCACACATCGAAAATAAAGTTCGACAGCAGCTCCTCACCGCGTTCAGTGTGAACGACCTCGGGATGGAATTGAACGCCATATCTCCGGGTCTCGGGATTTCCGAACGCGGCCACGGTATCGTCACTCGAAACGGCGTAGCGCACGTACCGATGTGGCACCGCCCTGATTCGGTCCCCGTGACTCATCCAGACGCTCAGCGACTGACCGGACTCGAAGCCCTCGAACAAACCAACCGGTTCCTCAACGATCACGCTCGTCCGACCGTACTCACGCTCAGCCGCCGGCTCGACGCTGCCACCGTCGTGCTGGGCCAACAGCTGCATCCCGTAGCAGATCCCCAGGATCGGCACCGGAAGATCGAGCAGACCCGTTGGGGCCTGGGGCGCTTCGGCGTCATAGACGCTCGACGGACCGCCCGACAGGATGATCCCCGCTGGCTCCAAGGCCCGAATCGTGTCCGGGTCCAAATCATAAGGGTGGATCTCGCAGTAGACGCGCTGCTCGCGGATCCGGCGCGCGATGAGCTGCGTGTATTGGCCACCAAAGTCGAGGATCAACATCCACGATCTTGGTCGGCGTCCTGAGCCGAGCAGCTCAGAACTCATGAAATTCGACTGCTGTGGATTCGGCATCATAGATCGCCAGCGACCCGATTCCGCCGAGCCAGCCACAAACTTCACCGGGATTCACGACAGTTGTCTCGCCGATTGTCTGAAGATCACGCTGATGGGTGTGGCCGTATACGATGAGATCATAGGTTCCCGCTGCTGCCACATCCATGACGCCACGGGGCTCATGCATGACGAGGACCCGTCGGCCGCTGAACTCTGTCTCCCACCACTGACTCTCCAATCGAGCGCCGACCTCCGCAAAGGCCTTGGAGATCGCGAAGATGTCGCCGTCGTTGTTTCCCGTGATCCCATGCAACGGCGCATCAAGTTCGGCGAGTTCGCGAACGGCGAACGGCGAACAGTAATCACCGGCATGGAGTACGACGTCAATCGCGGCGCGATTGAGAATCGCCGTGGTTTCTCGGATTCGAATGACATGATCGTGCGTGTCGCTGATCAACCCGATCCTCACCGCCCCACCTCTCCACTCACGCAGGCGTGCCGTAGGTGAGCCTTGCGACGATCTGCTCAACGCTGAGTGTTGCCTCGTTCCCGGTATCGAGCTCTCTGAACGTCAGGCTGCCACTCTCACGCTCTCGCTCACCGATCAGGATAGCGGCGCGGGCGCCCGCCTGAGCAGCCCGCTTCAGTGCCTTGGCAACAGACTGATCGCGTAGCGTCAGATCGCCAGCGACACCAGCGTTTCGGAGCTCGGTCAAGACTTCGATCGCCGCCTTCCGGTCGTCCACAGATACCGGAATCACGAACACCTCGCAGCGGGACGTCTCCGTCGGCAGCCGATCTCGAGCCTCCAGCAGCTCAATGAGAACCGCCTCTCCCAAGCCGAATCCGACCGCCGGCAGCGTCTGCCCCCCAACCGATTCCAGCAAGTCATCGTATCGGCCTCCCCCGCAGATGGCGCGAAGCTCACCTTTCCGATCGTACATCTCGAAAACAACGCCCGTGTAGTAAGCAAGTCCGCGGACAACCCTGGGATCAAACCGACAGAAATCATCCACGCCGTAGGCATCCAGATAAAAGCTTAGTTGCTCAATCCGATCTTGATGCTCTCGAGGATTTGGGAGCATTGCTAGGAACTCACTTCGGTCGATCTGCTGTACGTTGCTACCGGCAAGGGTTGCGGTGATCTGTTCTGCACTATCAGCAGGAATCCCGCCCTTGATCAGACTCTCCAGCGTCGGCTCAGCACCCAAGCGAGGGGTCTTGTCGAGGATCGCGTAGACCCACGGTTCGGGTTCAATCCCAAGCTCGGCAAGGAAAGCGTCCAGCAATCGACGGTCGCTGTACCGCAGCTCAAAGTCGTCAGCCGTCAAACCGCATGCGCGTAGGGCATCGACGCCAGCGGCCATGATCTCGGCATCGGCTTCGATACCTGCGACGCCGAGGATGTCCAGATTGAGCTGCCAAAACTCTCGGAAGCGACCGCGTTGCGGGCGCTCATAGCGAAACAGTCGCGGGATCGAAAACCACTTGATCGGTTTGGACAACCCCTGGCTTCTGGCGGCGACCATTCGTGCCAGCGATGGCGTCATCTCCGGGCGGAGCGCGATGCGTCGATCGCCGCGGTCGACAAACGAGTAGATCTGTTCGACGATCTCCTCGCCGGATTTATCGGTGAACAGCTCGAGCGGCTCGATCACCGGAGCATCGTACTCTTCGAACCCGTAGCGAAGCGCTACCTCTCGCCAGCGATCCTCGATCCAGCGGCGGACGCGCATCTCATCAGGATAGAAGTCGCGCGTTCCGGGGAGGCGATCAAAGCGAGTCATACGCCCATCGCCGAGTGAGCTGGCTGTCTGGACACGTAAGGGGTGCCGGCTTCCGCCACTCCAAGGTCGATCAATGCCTCGCCGACAGTATGAAAAGATCCCGTCACTAAAACGAACTCCGCGTCTCCACCGCGCACCACCGACATGGCGCGATCAAGTCCCTCGGCTATCGATTCCGACCACTGCACCCAAGGCCTCAGCGCCAGCGTGTTGCGAACCCGAGCGTGCTCCATGCGGCGCGACTCCGGCGCCGTTCTTAAACCGCACAGCCACCCTCGACTGGCAACGCTTCGCAAACGATCGAGCATCGTCGTCCACGGCTTATCGGCCAGAATCCCAGCCACCAACACTGCTCGACCGCGCTCCATCGCTTGTACCGACTCCGCCAGCAGATCGATCGCGGCCTCGTTGTGGGCCACATCGAATAACACCGGGACATCGTCTACCGTCCGCCATTCAGCGCGACCCGGGAGCGCCCCGTGCTCCAGCCCAGCCCGAACCACTGTTTCGTCCTGAGGTGGTGTTGTCAACGTCTCCCAGACCCACAGTGCCAATCCCGCCCCAAGCGCAAAGTGGTCGCCGGAAACGCGAAGTGTCAGTCCACGCGCCGAGAAATTCGGACCCGAGTAATCGAAGAGAGTGCTCCATGGTGTCTTCTGGCGCACGGACAGCGTGACTTCATCGTGGAGAAAACGGATCGGGGCGTCGACTCGCGCCGCATGCTGAATCAACGCAGCCCGCACCTCTGGTGGACGCGGATCGCCGACGAATACCGGCACTCCGGCCTTAAATGTCCCTGCCTTCTCGCCAGCGATTGTGACTAGGTCCTCACCGAGATGTTGCTGGTGATCGAGGGCGATATTGGTGATCACCGTCGCCCGTTGGTTGACAACCGAGGTCGCGTCCAAACGACCACCGAGGCCGACCTCGAGGACCCCGACATCTACCTCTTGCTCCGCGAAATACTCAATCGCGATAAGCGTCGTAGCCTCAAAGAACGTCATCTCGCGCTCGATCACGAACTCGCGGATCCGCTCCCAGCCGTCGGCCAGCGCCGAAACGGAGATTGGCTCACCGTCGATTTTGATGCGCTCTCGGAAGTCGACCAGGTGGGGCGACGTGTAGCAACCCGTCCTTACACCGTTGGCGGTGCCCAGGGAAGACAAGCAGGCAGCGGTCGTTCCCTTGCCATTGGTGCCGGCTACCTGGACGTAGGGAACGCGATTCTCGGGGTGATCAGCGGCTTCGCAGTATGCTTGGACGTTGTCGAGACCCATGCGGATCCCGAATTGTGCCAATCCGTGGAGCTCGTTCAGTGCTTGCTCGTAGTTGCTCACTCCTCTTCGGCCAGCGCCTCTCGCCCGAGCATCCAACGCAGCGTGCGCGAGATTATGCGCTTCAGCCGGTCGCGCGGGACGACGGCATCCACGAACCCATGTTCCAGTAGGAATTCGGCGGTTTGGAATTCGTCGGGCAGATCCTCTCCAATCGTCTGCTTTATGACGCGTGGGCCCGCGAAGCCGATTTGCGCATGCGGTTCGGCGTAGATCACATCGCCGAGCATGGCGTACGAAGCCGTTACTCCACCCGTTGTGGGATCGGTGTCGACGGCCACGAATGGCAACCCGTTTGTCGCTAACTCCGCGAGCAGCGTACTTGTCTTCCCCATCTGCATAAGGGAGAGGACCCCCTCTTGCATACGCGCGCCGCCGCTGGCGGAGACGATGACGAGGGGAATCCGGCGCTCAATCGCGCGTTCGATTGCACGCGCCACTTTCTCACCGACCACCGATCCCATGCTACCACCCATAAAACCAAAATCCATGACGCCGATCGACACCTCGACATCATCGATAGTACCCAAACCACAAACGATCGCATCGTTGCGTCTAGTTCTCTCGCGATACTCTTCCAATCGTTGAGCGTACGACTTGGAGTCGACGAACCCCAACGCATCTACGCTGGAGAGATCAGCATCGAGCTCCCGGAATGAGCCTTGATCCAACAGCAATGTGAGATAATCGTCCGTCCCAACTCTAAAATGGTGCCCACAGTTACCACAGACGGAGATCCGTGCCGCCAGGTCCTTGCGGTAGAGGATGTCCCCGCACGAAGGACACTTGTGCCACAGTTCCCCGGGCAGCTCCTTCCGGGTGGTCGTCGTTTCGATCTTCTTCTTGTCGCGTTTAAACCAGCTCATAGAGTGTGCCCGTAGTCGACGAGCCTATCCCTCCCTCTCGACGAGGTCAACCGCCATGACAACAGCGTCCTCCCGAGGCCCAGAGTAATAGCCTGTCCGGCGGCCCACCCGTTCGAATCCGTGGTGGGCATAGAACCGCTGAGCGTCGCGATTCGATTTACGCACCTCCAGATACATTCGACGCGCCCCGCGCTCGCAGGCCGCGCTCCAAATCGCGCTGAGCAACTGGCCGCCGACGCCCTGTCCCCGGCGCTCGGCGACCACCGCGATATTGGCTAGCTCGGCCTCATCCGCCGCTACCCATCCTACTGCGTAGCCGATCACCTCTCCTGGGTCGACACACGCGATCAGCCCGAGGCCGG
This sequence comes from Gemmatimonadota bacterium, assembly GCA_039589035.1. Lineage (GTDB taxonomy): Bacteria > Gemmatimonadota > Gemmatimonadetes > JACCXV01 > JAHWKZ01 > CAMYLR01. Next base: position 14,621 of record JBDHIC010000003.1, read on the forward strand.
CCGGCAGGTCAACGATCTCGGCGAAGTGCTCGATATGCCAGGGCGTCGCATAGATCGACGCCTCGATCGACACGACTGACGCTAAATCCCCGCTCCTCAACGGGCGGATCGTCGGCGCCGTGCTCAAGACACATCGACTCCCGGCCGAGCGTAGTCCAGCTCGAAACGAGAAGCGTCCGCGACACGGTGCAAGTCCGGTGATCGCTCGATCAATGACGCAATTGCCGCGGCGATCGTTCCGGCATCCGAACTGGCATCCTCGAGCCGGACCTCGGTCGCACCCGGAGCAAACGCGGTGATACGGTCCGGCTCGAGATCAGCCGGCCCATAAACCAACCGCCAGCTCCCATGATCCCCGCGTTCGCAGACCGCAGCATAGCGACGTCCGCGGCGCGCATTAAAGGTAGCACACACACGCGACTGATCGGGCCGCGCGCAGAGCCCGGAAACCGCCAACAACGTCGACGGTGCGTACAGGTTGATCCCTCGCAGCTCGGCCAACGCGATTGCGATCGTGGCGCCGATCCTGAGACCGGTAAACGAACCCGGCCCACGCGGGACCGCCAACCCGTCCAGCTGATCCCACTCGACGTCGTTCTCGGTGAGCAGATCCTGGATGGCCGGAACGCAATCACGGAATGCAGACCGTGGCTCAAGACGTCGCTCGCCACCGTCGATGGCCGGGTGAAGGGCAACCGCCGGTCGTGGTGTTGCGGTATCGATCGCGAGCAACCTCACGTCTGACCGCCAAGCCAATCGATCAATCCTGACCAGCCTTCTCCACGGAACGCTATGTCAACCTCACGAACATCGGGCTCGCTGGGCTCAATGCTGAACTTCAACGTTGCGACCGGCGGCGCGGCGCGTCCAGCGATGAGGGCCGGCCACTCGACGCAGGTAATACCGTCGCCTGACAAGACGGCGTCAATATCTAGCGTGTCCAAATCACAGGCGGTCGTCAATCGATACAGATCGACGTGGGTGAAGTGTCGTCGTCCACTGTATTCGAGTATGAGGTTGAAGGTCGGACTAGCGATCGGTCCGGCGACCCCGCATCCGAGACCCACACCCTGGGCGAACGTTGTTTTGCCCGCCCCTAGCTCCCCTTCGAGCAGGATGACCGAGCCGTCCGGCGCTAGCCGGCCGAAGGCCGCTCCGAGATCGCGCATCGAGTCCGAGTCAACCACGGCGCGACTCCAGTTCCGAGCTGCAGCACGCACCATTAGCCTCTTGATTCGAGCCCTATCCTCTCGCGCAACGTCTTGGGCTGCCGGGACTTGCCTTGCATCTCGCCACGTAGCTCGAACAACTCGTCGCGTAGCAGCGCCGCGGTTTGATAGTCGAGCCGCTCGGCGGCAGCCTTCATCTCCGCCTCGATCGACTTAGCCAACTCCTCTCGCTCGAGCTCCTGCGCCATCCCCGCCAATCGCTCTCGGACCGCGCGGCCCCGGGGGCTTTGGCCCCCGCGCGAGTCAGCCACTGAGGTGGTTTGCAGAATCTGCTCACGCGTCTTGTAAACCGTCTCGGGCATGATACCGTGCGCCTCGTTATGAGCCTCTTGAATAGCCCTTCTTCGATTCGTCTCCGCCATCATCGTATTCATCGCCTCAGTGACGCGATCAGCGTACAGGACAACCCTGCCGTTGGAATTCCGCGCGGCTCGCCCCGCGGTCTGAATTAGCGCCGTGGCCGAGCGCAGAAAGCCCTCCTTGTCGGCGTCCAACACCGCGACCAACGAAACCTCGGGCAGATCAAGGCCTTCGCGAAGCAAGTTGATCCCGACGAGAACGTCGAAGACATCAATCCGAAGTCCCCGGATGATCTCGATTCGCTCGAGCGCACTGATGTCTGAGTGCATGTACCGCACACGTACGCCTGCGTCGTTGAGATAGTCCGCCAAGTCCTCCGCCATGCGCTTCGTCAGCGTCGTAACCAGGACCTTCTCGCCCACTTTCTCACGCTGTCGGATCTCCTCCATCAGATCATCGATCTGCCCCTTGACCGGTCGCACGATCACCTCGGGATCGATTAGACCCGTCGGCCGGATGATCTGCTCTACCACGACGCCCCCAGACATTTCTAGCTCTCTGTCCGCCGGGGTGGCCGAGACGAAAATCGCTCGCTGCATGAACTGCTCGAACTCGTCAAACCGCAGCGGACGGTTGTCGAGCGCCGAGGGCAGTCGGTAACCATGTTCCACAAGTGTCTCCTTACGAGATCGATCGCCCCCATACATGCCGCCGATTTGTGGGATCGTGACGTGCGACTCGTCGAGCACCAAGAGGAAATCACCGGGGAAATAGTCGAGGAGACACGCCGGCCTCTCGCCCGGTGACCGGCCGGAAAGAAAGCGCGAGTAGTTCTCAATCCCCGCGCAATACCCCATCTCTTGCATCATCTCCAAATCGTACCGTGTGCGCATTTCGAGCTTGTGAGCCTCGAGCATCCTTCCCTGCTCACGCAGCTCGACCAATCGCGTTTCCAATTCGGTGCGAATGTCTTCCAGGGCATTCTCGATAGTCGGTCGAGTGGTCACAAAATGCTTGGCTGGATAGATCGCGGCTCGATCCAGCGTCGATATCGTCGTGCCACGCATGGGATCGATCTTGGCTATTCGCTCGATCTCGTCACCCCAGAGCTCGATTCGCACTGCCTGCTCCTCGTAGGCGGGGAACACCTCGATGACGTCACCGCGCACGCGGAACTTTCCAGGTTCGAAACCGACGTCATCGCGCCGGTACTGGATCCGGACAAGGTCCTCCAGAATCTGGTCGCGTGGCGCCTCGGTGCCGGTCTCAAGCACTACCATGAGGTCACGATACTCGCGCGGACTTCCCAGTCCGTAGATCGCCGACACCGAAGCGACAACGATTACGTCGTCACGCTCGATTAGCGATGACGTGGTGCGCAACCGAAGACGATCGATGTCCTCATTTATGGTGGCGTCTTTTTCGATGTAGGTGTCGGTCGCGGGTATGTATGCTTCGGGCTGATAGTAGTCGTAGTACGAGATGAAGTACTCGACGGCGTTGTGCGGAAAGAGCTGCCGAAGCTCACCGTACAGTTGGGCGGCCAGTGTCTTGTTGTGGGACATCACCAGCGTCGGCCGACCGTAGTTCGCGATCACGTGGCCAATGGTGAACGTCTTCCCGGTCCCAGTTGCGCCGAGAAGCGTTTGATACCGGCGGCCGTCAGCGAGGCCTTTGGTTAGCTCCGCAATCGCTTTCGGTTGATCGCCCTTGGGGCTGAGGTCGGTAACGAGCTTGAACTCGGACATGTCAGCAGGTTGCGAGGTTTGGCGTCGCGACCCCGGTTACTGGTCGAAGATCTCCGCGTCGGACGGAACTTCGAATCGAAACGCCGCCTCTGCCAGTTTCACGTTCGGCTCTAGGTTCTCGAACGTGTAGCGTGTCGTCACGCCTTCCGCGGTCCGCGTTCTGACCTGACGCATCAGTCCGCTGGCCCTATCAACCCAAACCTCGAGATCGGTGTAGGGTGCGTTGGTACCGAGTGGCACGAGGCTCAGCTTGTCGGCGGCTACCCCAGCGACGACGTCACGCTCGGCCGCGGAGGGCGCATAGCTGCCGCGAAGATCACGCAAAAAAGTGAGCGGGTTCTGGACCCCGCTAGCGGCTGCCAGCTGTCGGATCACCTGCCCCGGCTGACTAGACGGTAAGTAGATCCAGACGTGAGTCGCGTCGTTGACGACGACATCGCCGGCGGGATCACTGTACGCGATCCGGAAGCGAGTTGGTGCTCGGTAGGTCAGTGTTCCACGACCTACCGTCGTGCGTTCGAGAACTGGATTCTCCACGTGTTGCGTAAACGTCGTTCTGAGCGTCGTGAGCTCTGCCAGAGCACGATCTGCGCGCTGGGCCAATGCCTCCGGGTCCTGACCACCCGACACCCCTGTTGGTACGAGCAGCAATGCCGCCATCGCTTTCAGAATCCACATCATCGTTTTTCTGTGACCCCAGGGTACCAACGAAGTTCCAGCTCTCAAGCTTCGATTGCGCGATCCGGCGAAACATTCAGGTGTTCAGCGCCAAAGTATTCCTTTCTCTCAACCTCGAGAATTCCCTTGATCGCTTTCATCGCCTCGATGACCCGCTTCAAGTGATCAAGGTCTGTAACCTCGACCACAAACGTCCCTTCGATCCCGGTGTCGGTCGCCGCAAGGTCGGCGCTCTTTATATCGGTCGAAGTTCGCGAAACCGCCCCCGCGACATCGGCAAAAAGGCCGCGACGGTCCGTACCGACCACGACCAGCCGAACGATGAACGTCTGCGCACCCCGCGTATCCCACTGCACCTTGATTTTGCGATCCGGCTCATCCGTGAGGTTGAGGATGTTCGGGCAATCCATCCGATGAACTGATACTCCGCGCCCGCGGGTCACATAACCCATGATCTCGTCGCCCGGGATAGGCTGACAGCACTGGCTGAAACGGACCATCATGTTGTCGACGCCTTGGATGCGCACCCCACCCGGTCGACCCTTGATGCGCTCGACTAGCCTCTCGAATGCCGACCCCGGCTCCGGTCTAGGCGTCTCCTCCTCAGGGTAGAGCGCGTTAACCACCTGAATCGGTGTGACGTCTCCCCGACCGACCGCGGCGTGCAGCTTCTCTGCGCTGTCGTTTCCGAGCTTCTCGGCGATCGTTTCGAGCTTCTTGTCAGCCGGCTTCTTCACTCGGCGCCGACGGTACTCCTTATCGAGCAGCTCCTTTCCCAGAATCACCGAGCTGGCGTGCTCTTCAGCCCGGATCGTGCGGCGGACGATCGACCTCGCTTTTGACGTTCTCACAAAATGGAGCCAGTCCCGCGACGGGCGCTGGGTAGCGCTGGTCAACACCTCGACGGTCTCGCCCGAACGCAGCTCCCGATGGAGTGGAACCATGCGACCATTCACTCTGGCCCCCGAACAACGCATGCCAACCTCGGTGTGGACCTGAAATGCAAAGTCTATCGGTGTCGACCCTGCAGGAAGCTGGATGACGTCACCTTTGGGCGTGAAGATGAAAATTTCGTCTTTGTAGAGATCGATGTGCAAGTACTCGAGGAACTCGACCGGATCCGTCATATCCTGTTGCCAATCTAGAATCTGACTGAACCATGCCAGCTGCTCGTCGAGCTCGGTCCCGGTCCGCCCCTCCTTGTACTTCCAGTGCGCCGCGATGCCCACCTCTGCTGTCCGATGCATGTCCCAAGTCCGGATTTGTATTTCGTACAGCGTTCCGCCTGGACCGAACACGGTCGTATGTAGCGACTGGTACATGTTGGACTTTGGCGTTGCGATGTAGTCCTTAAAGCGCTCGTGGACCGGCGTCCAGAGCGTGTGAATCAACCCCAGGACGTGATAGCAGTCGCGGACTGTCCTGGTGAGCACGCGAATCGCCAGGAGGTCATAGATTCCCTCATACGGTTTCTGTCGAGCCACCATTTTCTTTTGAATCGACCAGAGATGCTTGGGTCGACCCGTCATTTCGGCCTCGATGCCGGCCTTCTCGAGCTCTCTCTCAAGGGGCTTGGCGATGGCAGCGATCATTCGTTCACGTTCTTTCCGCTTGGCCTTGACCTGCTTGACCAACGAACGGTACGCGTCGGGCTCCAAAAACTTGAAAGCCAGGTCCTCCAACTCCCAGCGGATTTTGGCCATCCCGAATCGATGAGCGAGCGGCGCATAGATATCGCGGGTCTCACCAGCGATCCGAAGTCTCTTCTCCTCTGGTAGGAATTCCAGTGTCCGCATGTTGTGCAGGCGATCCGCGAGCTTGATCATGATGATTCGGAAGTCACGAGCCATCGAGAGCAACAGCTTGCGGTAGTTCTCGACCTGACGCTCTTCTCGAGATCTGAACTTCAGGTGTCCGATCTTGGTGACTCCGTCGACGAGCTGTGCGACATCATCGCCGAAATCGGATTGAATCTCCTCGATCGTGGTGTCGGTGTCCTCGACGACATCGTGCAGCAGCGCAGCCGCAATCGTATGAGAGTCGACCAGATTCAGGTCGATGAGGATGCCCGCTATCTCTGTGGAGTGTGAGATGAATGGATCGCCAGAAAGGCGCTTCTGACCACCGTGAGCGCGCTCTCCAAAGTCGTAGACACGCTCGATCAGCTCGAGATCTAGCCGCTCCGCATAAGGTTCGAGGGACTCAAGGAAGGAGTCTTTATCCATGGCAGCAGTGTACCCGTTCTCATTTCACCGAGAACTCGACCAGTTTCTCTTCTTCGTTCCATTGCGCCTCGTGGTTCCTCGCCTTCCGAATCCTGATTCCGCAGGCATCCAGAAACTGAGCCCCGGAAACGTAGAAGCGTCGTCCCCCTTGCGGGGACGGTCTCAGCTTGTATGTCGCGCGGGTCGCCTTGACGCGTGGCCTCATCCCGACTTTCCCAGCCTGTCGGTCGTAGAGAAGCTCGACGAACCTGGCCGTGCCGAACCAACGCTCGCGCACACCCGGGCTGATCGATAAGTCACCGTTCCTGAGAATACGAACGGTAGTCTTCCCCGATGATGGACCCCGCTGCGGGAAGTAGGTCTTGAATCCCATAACAGACTCCCAAGTGTATGGCTTAAACAAATCGTTGAATAAAACGTATCCTTAATAATATAACCAGATTTAGCCGGTGACCAAACCGCCTCGACCTAAATGAGACCAGCGTCCTTGAATGAGAAATAGGAATCGGCGCCTATAATCACATGATCGTGGAGCGGGACGTCGAGCAACTGACCCGCCTCGGCGAGGACGCGTGTGACCTCACGATCTTCGCGGCTCGGCGATGGGTCCCCTGATGGGTGATTGTGAGCGATGACCAGACTCGCCGCCGAGCATGCCATCGCCGGCTTGAAGACCTCTCGCGGGTGGACGATGCTAGCGCTCAGAGAGCCCACCGATACAATCACCTCGCTCAGTAGCTCGTTTCGCGTGTTTAGGCACAGCGCCACGAACCGCTCACGCTCGCGATCCCTGAGCTCAAGCGACAGATGACGCCACACTGCGCGTGGCGTGGCGAGCATGGGCTGTCGTGCCCGTCGCTCACGCTGCAACCGGCGTCCGAGCTCAAGCGCTGCGATCACCCGCGCGGCCGTGGCAGCACCGATGCCTGGAGTCGTCGCCAACTCGACCATCGTCTTCGACGCCAGCTGCCGTAGGCTCGGACACGAAGCAACGATGTGCCTGGCGACGGCATCCGCTGGTCTCCCGCGCCCACCACTGCCGACCAAGAGCGTCAGCAGCTCGACGGTCGATAGTGCCGGGGCGCCCAGCCGCTCGAGCCGTTCGCGAGGCCTATCCTCGGCCGGCCAATCTTTTATCGATAACAGGTCCGCTGTCATGCGGACGGGTCTTGCAAGGCGAGGGCCGGGGACTGAACGGGCTCAGCCCGACATGCTAGCGATCAGCTCGGCGTTCGAATCGGTGTTGCGGATCTTGTCGATCAAGAACTCGGCGGCTTCGGTGGTGCGCATCTCCGACAGGAACCGCCGCAACATCTGCAGCCGTTCGAGGTTCTCTTTGGCGTACAGCAACTCCTCCTTACGCGTGCCGCTGGCGGTGACGTCGATCGCTGGCCAGATGCGTTGGTCAGCAAGCTCCCTCGACAGCACGATCTCCGCGTTGCCTGTGCCTTTGAACTCCTCGAATATGACTTCGTCCGCACGGCTGCCCGTGTCGATCAACGCGGTCGCCACGATCGTCAAACTCCCACCGCGATCACCGACCACCTTCCTGGCCGAGCCAAAGAACCGCTTTGGCGCGTCAAGCGCACCGGCTTCGATACCACCCGATAGAGTGCGTCCGCTCGAACGTTCGATCGAGTTGTGCGCCCTAGCCAATCGGGTGATCGAATCCAACACCAAGACGACGTCCTTCCCCGATTCAACCAGCCGCCGGGCGCGCTCCAGCGCCATCTCGGCCACCTGTACATGACGATTCGGGGGAAAATCGAAGGAGGAGGCCACCGTCTCTCCCCGCCCCAACGACTCGACCATGCGCTCCATCTCGGTCACTTCTTCGGGCCGCTCATCGACAAGCAGCACGATCAGCTCCGCCTCTGGATCGTTCATCACCACTCCACGCATCACCGCCTGCAGCAGCATCGTTTTGCCGGCCTTGGACGGCGCCACAATTAGTGCTCGCTGGCCCTTACCGAGTGGAACGATGAGATCAAGGATGCGGTTGGTGATTCCGGCACCATTCTGAAGACTGTCATAGGATTTGTCCGAGAGCTCCAACCGCAGCCGTTCGTCGGGATGCGATGCACGGAGCTTCTTAAAGTGGGGTCTCGAGCGTGCTTGATCCGGCGGCTCGCCGTTCACCGAGGTGACGGTCATAAGCGGTGGGAGTTTTCCTTTGCCCGGAGGTGTGCCGATCTCACCGTCCACGGCATCGCCTTTGCGCAGGCCATACCGTTCAATCAGGCGGGCCGGCACGTAAACATCATCGTCGCCAGGCAGGTAGGAGTTCCCAAAACGACGCAGGACTCCAGCCCCACCCGAAAGACGTTCGAGCACTCCGATCATCGTTGTCCTCCGATTGGAAATGGCGCGCAGTGCTGGCCGCACGTGGCCGACCGCGTAATCACCGTCCGTGACACTTCTTGAATTTCTTTCCACTACCGCACGGACACGGATCGTTGCGCCCTACTTTCTCGCCGTCCCGCACGTATTGGGCACCACCGGGCTGCCCCTCAGCCGTCTCCACGCCAGCCGACGTCCGCGTCGCGGGCGAAACCGCGGCCGCGGTCTCAGCCATCGCCGGAGCCGCAGCATGAAGTGCGACCTGCTGTCGCTGAAGCCGTTCGCGACGGCGCCGGTCCTCCGCTGACATGTGGCCCGGCTCAACGAGCTGCACCCGATACAGAAGCGCCGAAGCGCTGGTCCTCAGGTCGTCCATCATCTCGACGAACATCTCGAATGCTTCCTTCTTGTACTCGATCAACGGGTCGCGCTGCCCCCACGCGCGATACCCGATCCCGGTGCGCAGCTGATCGAGCTCGTATAGATGATCCCGCCACTTCTCATCGATCGTCCGCAACAGGATCTGCCGCGCGATTAGCTCCGCGCGCTCGGGTTCCCAGTCCTCGATTCGCCGGTCGAACGCGACGTCCAAGTCGGATTGTATTCGCGCCAGTAGATCGTCGTACGTGGTCGGTAGCGACGTGTCTCCGTTCTCGTCCGTGGGCTCCGAACCATCGACCAGCGCATCGATCCACTCGAAGGGCAGCAGAAACGTGCGCATCAGGTCTTCCTTGAGTCCTGGCAAGTCCCATGCCTCAGCGTACCCATCGGGATCCACGTACTCGTGGAGTTTTTCCTCCCGCATTTCGTAGATGACCTCGCGCTGCTTGTTCATCACATCATCGTAATCGAGCAGCCGTTTGCGGATTTCAAAGTTGTTTATCTCGACCTTCTTCTGGGCCCGCTCGATCGATTTGGTAACCAACGAGTGGGTGATCACTTCGCCTTCTTCGGCGCCGAGCTTATCCATGACGGATGCGATTCGCTCCGAGCTGAAGAGCCTCATCAGATCGTCTTCCAAAGAGAGGAAGAAACGGGTAGATCCAGGATCGCCCTGACGACCCGACCGGCCGCGTAGCTGCCGGTCGATGCGCCGCGCTTCATGACGCTCGGTGCCAACGATATAAAGCCCCCAGGGCATGTCCTCGGCCATACACCGGTTGAGCTCATCGCGAGCAATCCCCTCGGGGAGCTCGTCGTCGTGCACTTCCGGCCAGTCCCGGGGGACAATCCCCGGTCCCAGTTTGATGTCGGTGCCACGTCCGGCCATGTTCGTGGCGATTGTGACCGCCCCCGGCTGGCCCGCTCTCGCAACGATCTCGGCTTCTCGCTGGTGATGTTTGGCATTCAGCACGTTGTGCGGCAGGTTACGCCGCTTGAGGAGCCTCGAGAGCGTTTCCGACACTTCAACCGATGTCGTCCCAACGAGGACCGGCCGCCCGCGTTGGTGCTCGCGCTGGACCTCGTCGACTATGGCGTTGTACTTCTCGCGCCGCGTGCGGTATACCAAGTCATCCGAATCCACGCGGCGTACTGGCTTGTTCGTCGGTATCACGACCACGTCCATCTTGTAGATCTGGTAGAACTCTCCCTCTTCTGTTTCGGCCGTTCCGGTCATGCCCGCGAGCTTATCGTACATCCGGTAGTAGTTCTGGATGGTGATCGTAGCCAGGGTCTGGGTCTCGCCTTCGATCTTGACCCCTTCCTTGGCCTCAATCGCCTGATGCATTCCGTCCGAGTAGCGCCGGCCCGGCATTAGCCTACCCGTGAACGTGTCGACGATGACCACCTTGGCGTCCTGCACGACGTACTCGACATCCTTCTCATAGAGGGCGTACGCCTTCAGAAGCTGGCCGATATTGTGAATCGTCTCGCTTTTCTCGGCGTAGTCACGCTCGAGCACCACCCGGCGCTCATTCTTCGCTTGCTCGGAGAGAGAAGGGTCTTCATCCACCTCATGCATCAACTGTGACAAATCTGGAACGATAAACAAGTCGGGGTCGTTGGGAGCGACCTTTTCTCGACCCGCATCGGTCAGGTGGGCGTCGTGTCCCTTTTCGTCCATCGCGAACAAGAGCGCCTCGTCGAGCTCGTGCACTCGCTTGTCGCGCATGAAGTCGTTTTCGACCCGCTGGACGAGCTTTTTGACCCCGGTTTCGTTGAGCACTTTCATCAATCGGCGGTGCTTTGGCATGCCTCGCTGTGCTTGAAACAGTTTGATACCGGCTTCGTAAGCGGGGTCTTCATCGCCATCCCCGTCCCCATCTCCATCGAGCAACCGCTCGGCGTCTGCAACCAGTTCGTTCACCACTCTTGTTTGATCACGAACGAGCCGCTCTACCATCGGCTTTAGCTTTCCGAAAGTCGATGACGTGTCTTGTTGCGTGGGTCCAGAAATAATGAGCGGCGTGCGCGCCTCGTCGATGAGCACCGAGTCAACTTCGTCGATTATCGCAAAGTGATGACCTCGCTGGACGCGCCCCTCTGGAGTTACAGCCATGTTGTCGCGCAAGTAATCGAAGCCAAACTGGTTATTCGTGCCGTAGGTCACGTCGCATTGGTAGGCTGCGCGGCGATCCTCCTGGTCCATGCCGTCTTGGATCACTCCAACGGTGAGCCCCAACCAGCGGAGGATTTC
>JBDHIC010000004.1:0-30007 GCA_039589035.1 Gemmatimonadota bacterium
ATCGAAGATCGTCAACTCCGGTGGCCGGAACGAACCAACCCTCAGCACCAACTCGATCGCGAACAACGTCAGAATGGCGCGGTCGAGGTTGGCCAGCCAGCCGGGGCGGGGCGCCTCGGCATCGGCCATCAATTCGATGACCAGCGTTACAACCGACAGGAGTATGAGTCCCCATACCGCCGTCTGGACGACGCGGTAGAGGCGGGTCCGAGGTTCGTGAAACGCGGCGTGGATCAGTCCCATGTTCAGCTCCGCCGTCCAAACAACCGGTAGAACTCGTCGACCCGCAAGATCCCCGCGACGATGAAATACACCGCCGCCACGCCCACATACAGAGCGAGTGTGGCTCCGGCCCGCTCTCCAAGCGGCCATCCGGACCAACGATCCATGATCCAAAGGTAGGGCATCACCCCAACGAGCCCAGCAACGATCGCCGCGCCGAGCATTCGGCTGGCCGCGTGCCAAGTCTGTGAATCAAACAACCCACCCCAACTGCGCCTGAGCAACGCGCCCAGGGTCACCGCGTTCGCGGTCGCGGCCGCGGCGGTCGCCAAACCGATGCCAGGCAACCCGATCGTCCATGCCAAGCCGATGCCGAGCGCGGCGTTTACGATCAACGCGCCGATCGCGACCCGGACCGGGGTCCGCGTATCCTGAAAAGCGTAGAACGCAGTTGCGAGCAGACGCACGGAACCGTATGCAACGAGCCCCGCCGCATAAGCCGCCAGCACCCAGGTGACCGCGTTCGTGTCGTCAGTGACAAACCGCCCGCGTTCGAACACCAAGCTGACCGCCGGCCGCCCAAAAGCGACCAACCCAACACTCGCCGGCAACATCAGGAACATCATCCGCCGCCAAGAGCCGGCTAGCTCGCGTCGGACGACGTCGATCGGCTGCCCCACCGAGTCGTGCGCCAGGGTCGGCAGCGCGACTTGGGCGATCGCCACCCCGAACAACGATAGAGGCAACAAGTAGAGTCGTTGGGCGTAAGCCAGTGTAGCCACCCCAGCGTCGGTAAGAAACGAGGCGATCTGGATATCGATGAGTGTCGACAACTGGGCTACCCCGGTGCCGATCATCATCGGCGCGAACAGCGCCGCCACTCGCTGAACGGCAGGCTCGCGCCAGCCCGTGCGCGGTCGAAGCGTGCCCAAAACGGAGCGGGTGGTCGGTAATTGCACCAACAGCTGGACGAGGCTGCCGGCCACGACCCCCCAAGCCAGTATGTAGATCGGCTCCATCTCCACTCGACCGACGAAGGCGATGAGCGCGCCCGCTGAAATCACCGACCAGAACAACGGTGCGAAGTTGGGCCAGAAGAAACGACCATTGACATGGAGAATTCCCATGCACCACGCGCCGGCGACCAGAAATGCAACGGTCGGAAACAGGATCCGAATTAGGCGCTCGACGAGCGCTCGTAGCTCGGGGCCAAACCCCGGTGCGACTACCCAGGCCAGTGCCGGCGCAGCAACCATCCCGGCCAGCGTGATCAGTCCAACTGTCAGCAACAACAACCCGAGCACGCTCTGCGCAAGCCGTCTCGCCTCGCCGGGATCGGCGGCTCGCATCCGCTCCGCCAAGACTGGGATCAAGGATGCCGACAGGTTCCCCTCGCCGAGCAGGACGCGGACCAAGTTGGGGAGCTTGTAGGCCGCCACGAACGCCGAGTAGGTCGCAGCGCGCCCAAAGAAGTACGCGATGATCTGTTCGCGAACGAGCCCGAATAGGCGGCTCACGCCGATCCCGAACATCACGATCATCGTGGCGCGGCCAGAAGATGGGCGGCGGATCGGAGTGGGTGCGCCGGGGCGCGAGCTCGTCACCTCGGACGAGTCACGCGCCGGCGTCGTGCGCCAGCCGGCTGGCAATCAACGCAAACTCCCGCGCCAGCCGACGCCGGTCGACCGGTGTCAGCGTGGGGTCGTCGGGATAACGCCGAACGTACTCCTCGAGAAGCTCGCGCTCCTCGTGGTTGAGATCGATTGAAGAATCGTTCAACCACCGCATCGCGAGCTCCAGCTTGGTTGACCCGGGGCCAGCCATTACCGACGCAAGATAGCGGACATGTGCCGCGCTCGACAGCCGCTGAATTCCAATCGTGGGTGCAGCCCGAAGGCTGCTCTGGCGCTCCGCGGCTGCACCTTTGCCGTGATCACCGTCTCCCTAAGTGATTGGACCATAAGTACTTGAAAATCTGGGCACGAGTGTTGCTTAGGGCCTTGGTGAAGGCAGCCAAACACCACCACTCGAACAAAGAGGAACACATGAGCGAACAGTTTACCGCCACCGCCGTCGGGATCATGCTGATGCTGTTCTCGGCAGTCAATGCAACCGCCCAAGGTGACGCGAACGATGCGTTCGCGTCGCTTGACGCGTGCGTTGCCGCCGCGGAAGCCGAGGACACGCCGACAGCCATCGCCCTCGCTGATGCAGCTGAAGAACAGTTCCGGAGTTGGCTCGAGCTCGACCCCAACAGCCCGGATGCGCGAACCGGATTGGCTCGGGTTATGCTTCAATGTCGCGTTCCGTTTTTGCCGCTTATGGAGCAGGGCGCGCTGTCAGCCAAAGCGACAGGTATTCTCCGCGAGGCGCTCGAACTCGACTCTACCCACTGGGGTGCCCGCTACACGCTAGCCCTCACCTTCTACTACTCGCCAGAGTTTCTGGGCCGAACCCGCGACGCGATTCGGGAGCTCGAGACACTCCTCGAGCAACAAGGGACGCGAACGGACACTCCCGAGATGGCGGGTCCATTTGCCTATCTGGGCGATCTCTACTTGCGAGAGGAGCTAACGGAAGCCGCTCATGAAGTATGGCTTCGAGGGGCACAGCTCTTTCCCAACGACGACCAGCTGCGCCAGAGGCTCGATGGGATCGCCGATGGAAATGAAACCGGCGAAGAGCCAGACGAGAATGACCCGGGTGTAGGCGCGGTGGATACCGCGCCTACACCCGTAGCCGGAGACATAACACAACCCGAGATCGACTACGAGGTCGATCCGCTCGTCGCGCGCGTCGAGAGCGGCTATCAGATGGAGGATACCCGCAGCCAGGCGACCCTGAGCCGCCTGGATGTGTACATGACACCCGGCGGCGCGGCCGATATCCTGCAGGTCTTCCAGACATTGCCGGGGGTAACCCGCGCTTCGGAGGGGAGCGAGCTATACGTTCGAGGCGGCGATCCGGCTGAGACACCGGTCTATGTGGAAGGCGGTCGACTGCTCTCCTCCGGGGTGTTTGAAACCTTTAGCGGCAGCGTCTTTGGCATCCTTGATCCTTCGGTTCTCCGCAGAGCCTATTTCTCGAGCGGTGGTTTCTCTGCGCGCTACGGGAATGCATTGTCCGGGGTCGTCGATCTTGAAACCGATCGCCGGCCCACCGTATCGACTTGGCGTGCAGGTGTCAATTTTGCGGGTGGCGGCGCCACTCTGCGAAAGCCGTTCTCGAAGCGAGCCGGCGCATGGGCCTCGCTGCGGTTTACCGAGACCTCCTTTTTGCTTCGGCTCCACGACCAGGCGAGCGATTACCAATCGTTCCCCCGGTCGCTGGAAGGCGTAGCGAGCTGGGTCTACGAACCGCGGCCGGGGGTCGAGCTCAAAGCGCTCGCGCTGGGACAAACCGACACCGCTGATCGCATCATCGACGCTATTGGGTATCGCGGGCCGTTTGGAGTCCGCGGTCGGACGGCCCTGGGCTTGTTCTCGGCTCGGGTGTTGCGAAACGATGCCGACGCAGCCTTCCACACGACCGTCTCGTGGTCCGAACACAAGAGCGATTTCGAGTTTGGGACGCTCGATCGAGAGCGCTCAGACCGCAGCCTCGCCATCCGCGTCGCCGGTGACATCGCTCCTGGTTTGCGAAACCACCTGCGCGCCGGATTCGAGGTCGCCCGTCTTTCGACAACCGAGCGTGGCCGTGTACCCACAACTGAACAACTGGCCCCCGGATCGCCGTCCGAGACGCTGCCCGGGGTCCGCGATCAGAGCCAGCACCTGGGCACATTTGTCGAGAACGAGTTTCGACCGGTGCCAGCTCTCGGATTGATCGTAGGAGCCCGAATCGACCGCCTCCCCGGGGAGGATTCGTGGACGTTGGATCCGAGGTTTGCCCTCGCGTACCGAATCGGAGATTGGACCTGGCGGCTAGGCGCTGGCGAATTTCAACAGGGTCGCTGGCGCGTGGGTTACAATCTCCCCGATGGAGGCGCGCCCGCAGGGATCCCACGCCGGGCACGGCATTATGCCACCGGCCTCGAACGCGAAGGGAACCTATACGCCAAAGTCGAAGCCTATCTCAAGGAGTACGATCGCTACGTACCGGATGGCGAGGGACCGCCAATCGGGACCGGTAAGGCGACCGGGGTCGATCTTCTTGCCAGGTGGACCGGGAGCGAACGCTGGGATGGTTGGGTGAGCTATTCGTACCTGAGCAGTCAGGTTGAACTTGTGGATGGACAAACCGTTTCTGCTACCTACGATGTGCCCCACACGTTAACTACCGTGGGTCAAGTCTACAGTGGCTCCTGGATGCTCGGCGTTACAGCTCGCTACGCGACAGGACGACCTTTCACGCCCATTCTCGGCGCGCAAAACGCGGACGACCCAGACGGGTTCCCCGAGCCGTTGTATGGCGATCCGTCTGGTGCGCGACTCGACGACTATTTTCGACTCGACGCCCGTATAACCCGTTTTGTCAGCCTCTCAAGCGGTCTGCTGGTAGTGTACCTCGAGTTGCTCAATGTCCTAGATCGCGACAACGTTTCGACTATCGTGTACGACGCAAACTTTGAAAACCCGCAGCCGGTGGAATCGATCTTCGCGCAACGCACGGCCGTCGCCGGGATTGAGCTCCAGTTCTGATGCCAAACGACCCTAGCCTCGGGATTGACGCCATACGCTAAGATGGAATATCCGATCGCCACCGCTGTCACGTTCTTCGCACTGGGCGTCAATTTCCTGGGCGGGGTTGTCTTGCTTCTGCTGAACCCCCGCAGCCGAAGCGTACGGTGGTTCATGCCGTTCCTGATAACGATTCTGCTCTGGCTTTTCGGCCAAGGCTGGGCATTGCTCACGGGCTCGCTCGGGCCGATCACCGATGTGTTCACCGTCGGCATTCACCTGATGCCCGGCTTCTTCGTCATGTTTGCCCTCGCCGATGGGTACGATTGGGGCTTTCCAAAGATCCTCGCCCCGATCGCGATCGGCCTCCTGTTGCTTCCGCGGGTCTACGGTGTGGATCTAGACCAGTTTTCAGATCCAGTTCAGCTTGCCTGGCAAATCGGTGGTTGGGGTATTGGGTCTACGATCATGGCTCGTTGCGGCCTCCGGCATCGGTTGACCGCCGCGACCGGCGGTCTCTACCAACGACTGGTATCGCTGCTCCTGCTGCTGATCGCTCCGCTCGTTGTGGTCGGCGGTGTGTTCGTAGGCGCCGAGTTCTTCCTGTACACTATGCCGCTGCTCACAGTCATGCTTCACATCCTGTTGTTTGTCGGGGTCGTCTTCTGGCGGTTCTATGACATTGAGGTGCGGGCAGCCCGAAGCGGTGAGATCGCCACCCAAGCAGCGGAACTCGAGCGCATGGCGGTGGTCGGCGAGCTGGCCGCGTCCTTCGCCCACGAAGTACGCAATCCGTTGACCGGCGTTCGTTCGCTGGCCCAGCGACTCGCTGAGGAAGACATCACGGACGACAGCCGACGCCGCTACGCCGGCGTAATCGTGCGCGAGGTCGAGCGCGTCGAACAGATCGTCGCTCAACTGCTGGGCGTCGGGCGTCGGCGCAAAACGCGATCCGAGCGTGACGCTGTGACGCAACTGGAGCCGTTGTTCCAAGACCTTCGGCTTTTGCTTGGCTCGCGGGCCTCGAAATCAGAGGTGTCGCTCGAAGTCGACTCCGCAGGGCTCGCGGTCAGAGCAGCGCGGGAGCACGTCGCGCAGGCACTGCTAAACCTGTTGCTCAATGCGATTGATCATTCCCCACCCCGTGGCCGTGTCGAATTGGCAGCCGAGCAGCGGGATAGCGACGACAACATCACGATCTATGTCCGAGATCAAGGACCCGGCGTCCCTCGGGCCGATTACGAGCGGATCTTCGAGCCCCTCTACAGCAGTGCTGAAGGGACCGGCCTCGGTCTTTCCGTGGTACGTCGTCTCGCCATCGACCTCGGTTGGGAGGTAGAGATCGGTGAGGCGGGGGGAGGAGGAGCTGAGTTTCGAGTGGTGATTCCATCTCTTGAAAACCCAACCGCAAACATCGATCACCAGCCGACGTCGTGAGAATCCTCATCGTCGACGACGAACCAGCGATCCGTCTCGCACTGCTGGAGATCGTCGAGGCCGCTGGGCACACCGCCCGAGAGGCCGCTGACGGCGCCACGGCACTGGCCGCTCTCGACGGTCAATCGACCGACCTCGTCCTCGCCGACCTCCGCATGCCCGGCATGGACGGCCTCGAGCTACTGGACCGAGTCAGGGAGAATCATCCCGACACGCTGTTCGTTCTGATCACCGCGTTGGGCGCGCTCAAGGCGGGTGCGTATCACTACGTGCCCAAACCGTTCGACAACGAGGAGATCCGATCGATCGTCGAACGGGCCCGAGAAGTGCTCTCGTTGCGAGCCGAGAATCGCCGACTGCGCGAAGAGATCGCAACCGAGTACAGGGGGATGATCGGCGACTCCCCGGCAATGCGGGAAACGGCCGCATTCATCAGGCGGGTCGGCCCCACGGATGTGACCGTCCTCATTGCCGGCGAGAGTGGCACCGGAAAGGAGCTCGCCGCACGCGCTATTCATGCCGAGAGTCCGCGGCACGAGAAACCGTTCATTCCGCTCAACTGCTCTGCCCTCCCGGGGGAGTTGATCGAGAGTGAGCTCTTCGGTCACGTGCGAGGTGCATTCACTGGAGCCGACCGCGATCACGACGGCCTGTTTGCGGCAGCTCATGGCGGCACCCTCTTTTTGGACGAAGTGGGCGATCTGGCTCTGGCAGCTCAGTCGAAACTCCTTCGGGCGCTCGAAGAGGGCTGCGTGACGCCGGTTGGGTCGACGAAATCGAGGCCGGTCGATGTGCGGTTGTTGGCCGCCACCCATCGTCCGCTGACCTCGATGGTCGACGATGGCACCTTCAGGCAGGACCTTATGTTTCGACTTCAGGTCGTCGAGCTCAGCCTGCCCCCGCTTCGAGAACGGCGCCAAGACATCTCGGTCTTGAGCGTGCACTTCATCGCCGAATTTGCCGAGCGACATGGTCGTTCGGCTCGCCCCCTTGGCGATCTGGCGAGGCGGGTCCTGATGGCATACGACTGGCCCGGCAACGTTCGTGAGTTGCGCAATGTCCTCGAGCGAGCCGTCCTGTTGACCGACACAGAAACGATCGAGGTTGGCGACCTGCCCGAGTCGTTGACCGCCGAGGAAGGACCTTTACGACCGGTTGATGCGGCCATCGCCGAGTATCCGTACCACGAGGCACGCGATCGCGCGCTGGCTGCGTTCGAGCGCTCCTTCTTGGGCGCCGCGCTGGAACGAAACGGGGGCAACGTCTCGGCCACCGCCCGCGCCCTCGGATTGCATCGGCAATCGCTCCAGAAGATGATGCGCCGACTCGACCTTACGCGCTAATGCCCTAGGTTCTACCGCCAGCATGAGTTCCCTGTCCGATGCCCAGGCTGAGTGCTTTGAACTCGCCCACACCCATTACGAGAACTTCCCTGTTCGGTCGGCGCTTCTCAAGCGAGCCGAGCGGGAAGACCTGGCGGCGATCTACGCTTTTTGTCGTACAACCGACGATCTCGGTGACGAGCTGGCTGGCGACCGCCTTGCAGCACTCGATGCGTGGGAAACGGCCGTGACGGCCGCGTTGGCGGGCCAACCGCCATCCGATCAACCGGTCTTGGTAGCGCTCTCCCGGACCGCCACCCGGCGTCAGCTCTTACCCGACCTTTTTTTGAGGATTCTAGAAAGCAACCGTCGCGATCAGACCGTCCACAGCTACGCCGACGCGGATGCGTTGCTCGAGTATTGCAGCTACAGCGCTACGCCGGTCGGCCGGATGGTCTTGGCGGTGATTGATCATGGCCGGGGACAAGAGCCGCTCGCGGACGCGACATGCATCGGACTTCAGCTGGCAAACTTCTGGCAGGACCTGAGGCGCGACTGGGATAAGGGCCGCTGCTACCTGCCGCTCGACGCCTGCGCGCGGCACGGGGTCGAGCCCAGCGTGGAACTCTGTCGTGCGACGGCTTCGCCTGCACTCGTCAACCTGGTCGAAGAGCAGGTTGACGCTTCCCGCCGATGGCTGCAGAAGGGGTGGGCGCTGGCTGACTCGCTTCCCGTCCGCTGGCGGCCGATCGTCCGCGGTTTTACGCGTGGTGGCTGGGCGATCTGTGACGCCATCGAAGCTCGCGGATTCGACACATTGCGTGATCGACCGGTCGTCTCCCGCAGAGCGCGGACAGCTATCATCGCAAATGAGATGCTTCGAGCCCCACGTCGCAGCGTTCGACTCAACTCGACGCGATCGTGAGCGCGACATCCGTAACACCATCGGTGGCCGCCGGGTACGAAGCGTGTGAGGCCGACACGCGTCGGTGGGCGCACAATTTTGGACTTGGCATCCGACTTCTCCCGCCTAAGCGGCGGCGCGCGCTATCGGCTGTTTATTGGTTCAGCCAGCGTGCAGATCAAGCCGTCGACAGCGATGGCGCGCGGGGAGAGAAAGAGCAGCGCCTAGTAAAGTTGCGCGATGCCCTTGAGCAGTCGATGGCCGGTGAGCCGCCCGACCCACAGTGGGCGGCGCTCGCCCATGCCACCGACAGGTTCGAGGTACCACCCGAACTCTACCGGAAGCTTCTCGATGGTGTCGCTAGCGATCTCGACCCGCGCACATTTGACGATTGGGAGGCGGTGCTCCGCTACTGTTATAGCGTGGCTAGTGTCGTCGGGTTGATTGCGCTGAGAATCTTTGGCGGCACCGGCCGCGAGTCAGCGGCCGCGGCTGAAGAGTTGGGCTACGCACTCCAGCTCACCAACATCCTTCGCGACGTGCGCGACGACGCCAGTCACGGTCGATGGTATCTACCGCTCGAGGAAACCAATCGTTTTGGGGTCACTGCCGCGGCTGTCGCCGAGGGTCGCGCCGAATCCGGATTCGACGCGCTCATTCACTCCGTAGCCGAGCGGGCCCGGCAATATTACTGCGCGGGACCGCGGCTGTATCGGCGGCTACCGCACTCAACCCGCGCCTGTCCAGCCGCTCTAGTCGGCGTCTACCGCGGTTTGCTCGATCGGATCGAAGCCGATCCCAAATCTACGCTTCGCGGCGAAGTGCACCTCGCGCCCGCGTCCAAGCTTCGATCCGGTCTGGGCTCGGCAGCCGCGGCCATGTTCTCTTGAATCAACCCCCACCTGGCCCGTTGTCGGTAGCGGTTGTAGGCGGCGGGCTGGCCGGCATGGCTGCGGCGCTTAAGCTCGCCCACGCCGGGTGCCGGGTGACGCTGCTCGAGCAGAGGCCGTTCCTCGGTGGCCGAGCGTACTCGTTTCAGGACCCCGAGACCGGTGCCGAGATCGACAACGGCCAGCACATTCTGGTCGGTGCGTGTACCCGACTGCGCAGGTTTCTCGATGCGATAGGCGCTCCAGCTAGCGCGTTTGTGCGCCAACCTCGGCTTGGCCTCACGATCCTGGATCCAGACGGCCGCCAGGCCACGATGGCGGCCGCGCCGTTTCCAGCCCCACTCCACATGGCGGCCGCCGTTCTTCGCTATCGACACCTCGATCTTCGCCAACGGGCGACCGTTGCACGGGATGCCCGCGCTTTGGCGCATCTCGACGACGACGCGTGTGCGGATCTGGAGGACATCCCGCTCGGGGATTGGCTCTCCGCACGCTGTGCAGCGCCTGTCTCAATCGAGCGGTTCTGGGATCCGCTGGTGCGACCGGCGCTCAACGTGGTCGCCAACGAAGCCAACATCCCGCTAACCGCTTTTTTCGTTCGTGAAGCGTTATGGGCGGGCCCCCATGGCGGCGCCGTCTGGTTGCCGTCGGTTGGACTCACCGCGGCGATCGGCGTGCCGGGCCATCAGGCGCTCGAGCGCGCGGGTGTCGCCGTTAGACCCGGCGTCCGAGTCGACGCGGTCGAGATCGGCAATCATGGGATCGCTGGTGTCCGGTTAAGGGGTGGCGAGCGACTCGGAGCGACGAACGTCGTGTGTGCGGTCCCACCCGAGGCTTTGGAGCGGATCCTTCCTCCCAACATCCGCCCACCGACGGGCTACACCGGAATCGGGACGAGCGCCATCGTAAATGTCTATCTGTGGTACGATCGGCCCGTAACCGATCTCGATTTTGCCGGCACGTTCGGTTCCGATCTGCAATGGGTATTCAACCGCTCGCAGCTCCTTGGAGCTCGCGCGGCGGGACATTGTCTCGGAGTGTCGCTCAGCGCCGCCGACGAGTGGGTCGACATGCCAAAGGACACGATCGCACAGCGTTGCGATCGAGCGATTGAGCGCATGTTTCCTGCTCGCCACGGCGCACAACTTATCCGTTCCGCCGTCGTCAAGGAGCCACGCGCGACATTCCACGCCGGACCGGGCGTGGCTCAGTGCCGCCCCGGCCCGATCGGCGCGATTGACGGATTGTACCTGGCTGGCGATTGGACCGATACCGGCTGGCCAGCCACGATGGAAGGCGCTGTACGCAGCGGGGAGAACGCAGCCGAGGCGATGCTGGTGCAACAACGCTCGACCACGCAGGCCGCGCTGATCCGGTGAATTTTGCTACGGTTAGCGGTGGGACGCCTCGCGCTCGGCGCCGAGTATCTTGCTCGCGCGCTCGGCATCAGATACCGCCAGGATCAATCGACCACGACCACTTGCAACCGCCGCGTAGGCATACTTGATGTCGATATCGCCGTGCAATAGCTGCTCTGCCAACCTAGCGAGCGCACCGGGCGCGTCATCGAGCTCGAGCTCGATCACGCTGCTCGTGTAAGTGCGGTAGCCGTTTTGCTCCAGGACCTGGAGCGACGTCTCGTGGTCATCGACGATCGTGTGCACGATCCCATAGTCCGTGCCGCTCGGAACCATCATCGCCCGAATATTGATCCCCTCAGCCGCGAGCACTGCGCACAGCGCGCCGAGACGGCCGGGCTCGTTCTCGATAAAGATCGAGATTTGGTCGACAATCTGCATTTGGACGAATATAGAGGCCGGCGATATTGTCGCCACGCGTGATAGAGACTTGATGACGTTGTTGATCCTGGTGTTCGGACTCGCCGTCCTCGGCTTGATCGTTCTGCTGTCGGGGGACTGACAGCCCCCTGCTCTCCGGAGGTGCCCCATGCTCGGCTACGGACTCGGTCTTCTCGGGCTACTGTTCATTGGACTCATCGTGGTCGTCGCCGGGTGGGTGATTCTCACCTACAACGGCCTCGTCACGCTTCGCAATCAACTCGAGAACGCGTGGTCACAGATCGACGTCCAGCTCAAGCGTCGCTACGATTTGATCCCGAATCTCGTGGAGGCTGTCAAGGACTACATGGAGTACGAGCAGGACGTGCTCACCAAGGTCACCGAAGCCAGAGCTCAGGCGGTCTCTGCCCAGGGACCGGCCGAACAAGCACAGGCCGACAACATGCTAACCCGTGCGTTGCGATCGCTGTTTGCAGTGGTCGAGAATTACCCCGAGCTCAAGGCCAACGAGAACGTCTTGAAACTGCAAGAGGAGCTGACGAGCACAGAGAACCGGATCTCGTTCTCGCGTCAGTTCTACAATGACACAGTGATGCGATTCAATACTCGCCTTCAGACGTTTCCCACGAACCTGATCGCCGGGATACTGGGCTTTACCGCTCGCGAGTTCTTCGAGACCGGCGACGATGCTGAGCGCGAGCCGGTAAAAGTCGACCTGCGCTAGATCGGGCCCGGAATCCGGCGGCCACGCGCGATGAAGAGCCGCGGCCTCTACGGAGAAATCAAGGCCAACCGCCGGCGTTCATGGTTTCTGGCAACCGGCATCGGGCTATTGCTGGCATTACTGGGAGCCGTGCTGGGCGCTGCCTGGGGCGATCCGCTTACAGGCCTGGTCACCGCTTGGGCCGTGGCCGTCGTGTTCCTGACGATCACTTGGTACGGCGGTGCTCAAATGACGCTCGCCGCCAGCAACGCGCGGGCCGCTGATCCTGAGCGAGATCGCGTGCTGATCAACATCGTCGATGAGATGGCCCTGGCGTCGGGGCTGCCACGACCCGACATCTTCGTCATTGACGATACGGCACCCAACGCGTTCGCTACCGGCCGCGATCCCCAGCACGCAGCGATCGCGGTGACCCGCGGATTGTACCAGAAGCTCGACCGCGATGAGCTGCAAGGCGTGATCGCCCATGAGCTGTCGCATATCCGCAATCACGACGTTCGCTACACCACACTGGTCGCGGTCACCGTCGGGGCGATCGCGCTGCTGGCCGACTTAGCGCTCCGTCATATGTGGTGGGGCGGCGGACCGAGGCGCGCACGCAACACGGGGGCTGGAGCTATCGTGGTCGCGGTCGCACTGCTGGTCGCCATTATGGCGCCGATCTCGGCGCGACTGCTACAAGCTGCAGTTGCCCGTCGGCGGGAGACGCTGGCCGACCTCAGCGGCGCCGAGATGACCCGCTATCCCGAGGCGTTGGCGCGCGCACTCGAGAAGATCGCCAGCGATCCCGAGGTGCTGGAGGTCGCCAACCGGGCCACCGCACCGCTCTACATCGTTGACCCGATCAAGGAATTCGAGAAGCGCGCGCGTGGGCTCTTGAGGACCCATCCTCCGACCGAGGAGCGAGTTGAGCGGCTGCGTTCACTCGTTTTGCCCGCTAAGCGCCGCGGGCCAAGTTGACGGCTACGCCGATTCGGCGGACTCCGTTTCACTCTCGTCTACGTCCAGAATCGCCTCGACGTTGCCGACCGCAAAGACTCGATCCGCGGCCCGCAGCTCGCAGTACGCCTCGAGATACTCGCGCCCGTCATAGAAGTGGATGTTGAACGGTCGTACGACACGCTCGGTCGTCTCGCCCGTCGTCCGGGCGGTGTACCGAATACCGATCCGTGAGGCGGAATCGACGGCGTCTCGCAGTCGAGCCAAGATCTCGGGATCCGTTTCGGGCGCGAGCTCCAGCAACTCGGCGTACTTCGCGAACATCGGTCCCCCGCCGGCGGCGAGCTTCGCCTCCAGCCCGGCCAGCACACCATCATCCGGGGCCGACGCGCGCGCGTCGGCTACCAGCTGTCTCAACCGCGATCGTTCGCGCTCAGTGAGCTCCATCCAACCCTCCTCGACAGGCGTCGGGAGTATAGGCGCGGGTCGAACCGCAATCCACCGATACGCTTTGCCCGATGGTGTTCCGTACCCTATATTGCGCGCGCCGCCGCTCGCTCCAAGGGCGCGGCGGTCATATAGTCGCAAGTGATTGTTTGCTCATCACTTACGACTTTCATTTGAACCGTTTTCTCGTTTGTTTCTCGGAGGTTCCCCATGGGTTCCAATGGGAGTTTCTCGGTTGGCCGTATGCTCAAGAACTTGTTTGGACGGGGCGAGGCCCTGGCCGAGCAGGGCTCCGTCAAGTGGTTCGACGCACAAAAAGGATTCGGTTTTATCGAGCGTCCTGACGGCAGCGACATTTTCGTTCACTACAGCGATATCGTCGGGAGCGGTTTTCGGACGCTGACCGAAGGTCAGGAAGTACAGTTTCAAGTCAGCAAGAGCTCCAAGGGGCCGCAAGCTGTCAAAGTGCAGCGCGTAGAAGAGCGGTAACGCGGAGGCTTTTTCGATCCCAAGCGGCCGGTTGCGTTGGTTTCGCGACCGGCCGCTTTTTGTTCGCCGCTACTCCTCTAAATCGACCCAACGAACCAAGTCGGCGAGTGTCGGTCGCCCGTCTCGCCGCCAACCGACCGACGGTCGCTGCATCGCGCCGAGGGCCGAAATACGCTCGACGCCGGCCGTCGACAGCGGGCGCGCGATATCGCCACGCCGCCCGCCGGGAGCTGCAACACCGACAGTGGCGATCAACCCCTTCCGCTCAGCACAGAGCTGGATCGAGCGGTCAACTCCGTCGACAGGTACCAACGTAAGAAACCGCGGGACCGGCGGTATGGAGGGCGGTTCCGCCTTGCTGCGCGCCACCACCGTCCACGGACAATCGAGATCACCTGCCCACCGGTTTGTGAGCCCAGCCGATGTTTCGACATCCATCAGCGATCGCCACTCGCCAAACGCCGCCCGCTCGCTGGCGGTCGCTTCACGTCGTGGCGGTGACGGCCAGCGGTTGACGCAAGCTTCCAGCAGCGGCTCGACAAGCGACGCCACTTCGTCGGTGGATCCCTCGACCAACGCCGTTACTGGAGACAGGCACCCCATTTGACCAGCAAACGCGGTGTCGCGTGCCAGCGCGTCGATGACTCGACCGCGGTCCTCTGCCAGCGCCTCGCGCGTAATCAGCGCTACCGACAGCCGCGGCCCGTGAACGATCACGCTCGACGCCGGGTCGACGCTCGATCGCAAACGTCGCATCGTGTCCGCGCGACCGGTCGCGATCACCACGGTAGCGGCCCTCAGCACAGACTCACGGCCGCCGAGCGAATCAGGCCAAGAATCAACGACAACCGCTGCGCCGAGCCCGGGGTCGTCCTCCGCCAGAGCGGTTGCGAATCGCGCCGTTAGGTCATCGGTCTCAGAAGCCGGCTTGAGCCACACCGGCGCTTTGACCAATAAAGCTGAGATGAGATCGATAATCGGAGTGGTTGGAACCCCGTGGGCCGCGACCGCCACCACTAACTCCGGCCCGACCGCTAGCCGCAAGCTAGATCCGTTGGGCGCAAACCCGTCCAACACTCCCGTATCACCCAACTCGCCAGCTACCCACCCTTCGAGAGAGTCACGGGTGCAACTGCTGAACGCACCCTCCAGCACCTCCACGATCGATGACTCTGGCACCCGGTAGTATGCAGACAACGCTTCGACTGCCGCGCGCCGCACCGGCCAATCGTCGTCGCGCCATTTGGCACAAGCGTCTGCCAGGCCGTCTATGATCTCGCTTGCCGGTCGCATCTTGAGCCGCTCGCCGGCAGCAACGAGACCAGCGACTCGATCGCCCGTGGTGATGCTCACCGCTGATCGAGCCACAGCTCTGCCGCCAGCGAACATCCACGCGCCTCGGCCCTCGGTTCTCGACCATGCAACAGAACGCCTCCATCCGCGGTGCGCTCGCCCACGTCGCTCGTCTGAATGGCAACCGCGCTGGCGCGATTGGCGAGATCGAAGTGCACCAGGGCACCGGCTTCGCCCGGCTCTAGCTCGGCTCCGCTCTCGGCGTCGATGACCATAACCCGCGCCCACGGGGGAACGCGGAACCCCGTTCGTGGACGATCGTGGTCGTCGGTAACCACCGTTCGCAACCGCTCGTCGTAATACTGAGTCGACAACTCGGTCATCCCGTACTCTTCGACCTGGTACTCGGTGCACACGCCGAGTTGGGCCGTGATCGCACTCCTGATCGCGTCGGGCTCGGTTTCCCGAAGCGCACCTTTAAACCCGCCGGTAACCATCGTACGGCTACCCGCGGGTAGCTGGCGTCGCTGTGATCCGAATGCAGCCAACGCGTGGTGGAACGCGAGGGCGGCACCAGCGATCAATACCGGCTCGTCTTTCTCCTCAGCTTCGGCGAGCGCGGCAAGAAACTCCTCCAACCGCAAGCCCCCCGACGGCGATCCTGGCAAAAAGAAAGCGCTCCCCAGCTCGCCAAACACCTCTCGGTAGACCGCGAACATGTGGACCAGCGACGAGTCTGGGGCTTCGGCCGGTGAAGGCGAAAGAAACAAACACCGGATTCGTTCCCGGTCGGGAAACAGGAAGCGGCGCGCAGATGAAATAATGGCCGCGTTATACAACGCCAGGGTGTCAAACCGGTGCACCCCTGGCGTTCCCTGGATCGTCCCAGAGGTGCGGAAAGCAGCCGCCTCGCGCTGTTCGGGGAAAGTTGCCCACCGTCCGACTTTGAACGCCCCGGTTGGCACCGGCGGAATCTGCTTCCAATTGGCGACATCACGCGGGGCACTGACTCCGTGCAGCGCACAGAACTGACGGTAAACGGGATTGAAGCGGAACTGATGAGCGAAAACATCCCGCGCCAGCTGATCGAACCCGGACGCGTCGATCGGGTCCAGCCAACCGCTTCCAATCGCGTAGAGGATCTCCGCGTCGAGCCGCTCTGTCTCCTCCTGGCGGGCCTTCTCGCGCGGCGGGAGGGCGGCCGCGCGCTGGGTCACGTCAGACCCCCCGCGCCGACGGCGACCAGATGAACTTGTGGATCTGTAATTGGACGCGCACCGGTAAGCCATCGGCGAGCACCCATTCGGAAAGCAAACGCGGATCGAGCTCGTCATACGACGGCGACAACAGGACTGAATGGTGCACGGTCAAGTCATGCTCGCCGATCACACCGCGAGCCCACTCGTAGTCAGCGCGATCGCAGAGCACAAACTTGATCTCGTCGTCACTGTCGAGATGCTGCAGGTTTTGCCAACGGTTGCTTGCGACCATCCCGCTGCCCGGGGTTTTGAGGTCCATGACAATCCGGACCCCGTCGGGAACGTCCTCCACTGGCCACGCACCACTCGTCTCGAGCAACACCTCGTAGCCTTCTTCCAGCAATCGCTCCAGAAGCTGTGTCGTCTCGCGCTGAATCAAAGGCTCTCCACCCGTTACCTCCACCAATCGGCAACGGTAAGTACTGACCTCTTCCAGGATCTCGTCGATCGAGCGTTCCAGCCCACGGTAGAAGGCATACTCGGTATCACAGTAAGTGCAACGAAGGTTGCAGTAGGTGAGTCGCACGAACACACATGGACGACCGGCGTACGTTGATTCGCCCTGAATCGAATAGAAGATCTCGTTGATTTTGAGAGCCATGAGCGGAAATCTATCGGTCGTCCGGGGCGGCAACCAATCGTACTCCAAGTTCAGTCGAGAAACTCGAACCGATACCGCTTGAGAACCCGTTTCGCGACCATCCGACCCAGCGTGAAAGCGCGATGGACGGCCGGGGGGCTGAACTCGAGCGGATCGAGCGTCCGCAGAATGTGATTCTCGGCGGCCACGTCAGGGTCCGGTGTGATTCGAATCCGCGTGTTATCGATCCGCGCGACCTCGTGAAATGCTGCGCGTAGCTGATCCAGGGCATCGGGGCTGCATTCGGATCTTTCCAGCAGCTCGCGAGCGGTTTCGTACAGTCGTCGAAAATCGCGGTGCATCCGAATGACGTTCTCCTGCTTCGAATCCCGACTGTGCGCCGACTTCTGATAGTGCATGTCGCCATATCCGCGCTCCGACAGCGAGCCCAACCCGTGGAGGTACTTGTACGGAGCGCTAATGGAGGAGATGATGACCAGATCCGCGCCCGAATCCTCGGCGACATCAGTGGTAAACGGGTTTCGGTCTTCGCCGTCCTCGACCACCACCCGATAGTGGCCGAGCCGATAGGGCTCGCCTAATTCGTCCACGAAGCGTACCGGCGCGTAGAAAGGGAATGTGGCCATCGATCCGACCGCTGCGGTCGCCATCGGGACACCGCGAATCGAAATGCTGGTGAGCCGCCGCCAAGGCTGGGCAACCAGGGGTGCCAGAACGGGGTGATCCCGCGGAACTCCGCCGGCTGCGAACTCATCAACGATCTTGTAACCTTCGGAGCCGAGGATGCGATGAATCGCCTCGGATCCCACCGGTTCATCGCGAAAGAGTTGCAGGATTGGGGACTCGCGCTCACCGCTGATAAGCGTCACGGGATGGTTCAGGTCGACGCCCAGAATCGCTGCCTCCGAACGCAGATCCTTCCACGATCGACCGCCCAGGATCTCCTGTCCCAGGTAGCGCTCCATCGAATCCAGCTTCCACAGCGGGAACAACGTGTTCAGCGTCGATTCGGCGGCCCAAGCCCCCCATGTGCGGCGGTTTCTCCACGAGGGCCGCGGCCCCTCGCGGGCCCAACCCAAAGTCTTGTGTAGCAACCCATCCCCCTGTCCCAGGTACTTGGCATCAAACGGGTCGAAGCGAGCTTCCCCACTTTCGATCGCGCCGACTAAGTCGTCGCGGGTCGCGCCAGCACAGGCAGCAACCACGAAAAAGGCCCCAGCCGAGGAGCCGACAACCAAGTCGAACCCCGGCGGGCCAATCTGGCGCGGCTCGTCCGGTTCGCGAAACCCCGACCGCAGCATGAATCCCCGCTCCTCGAGGACCTCGAGCACGCCAAAGTGGTAGGCCACCGCGGGAACAAAGCCCCCCAGGAACTTGGCGGCGATCCGGCGCGGCGTAGCGACCTCGACCGGCTCGACAGTCACCCGTGTGTGACCCCCGTCGCCAGTCGTGTTACGTTGTTTTGATGCTTCGCCATCGATATCTCCTGATCGGATTGTGTCTCACCAGCGTGCTTGCCGCATGTCAACGCGGAGCACCAGTCGAAGATACCACCGCTGATCCAGACTCCGCTGCGATGTCTGACTCGTCGGCAGCCGACCATGTGCACGACGACGAGATCCCGGGCCGCGCTGGCGAGTTAGCCCGCGATGCCGGTTCGAAACCTCAAGAAGTCATGGACTTCATGGGAATCAACAGGGGTGATGTAGTGGCCGACATCCTCGCCGGAGGTGGGTACTACACCTATCTGTTGAGGGAGCGAGTCGGGCCGACCGGCCAGGTGTTCGCCCAAGGGTATCGGCCTGCGTTGGAGGCGCGAGTGGACCGCGGCGATCTAGCCCAAGCTGGCAACATCATGTTGATCGACTCACTGAGCCAGTTACCGGACGGAGCCTTCGACGCCGTGCTCATCGTCCGAGCGTTTCACCTGTTCCCCGATCTTGACACCGACCTAGGCCACTTGTTGCGCGCGCTCAAGCCCGGTGGTGAG
Organism: Gemmatimonadota bacterium; assembly: GCA_039589035.1. Taxonomy (GTDB): domain Bacteria; phylum Gemmatimonadota; class Gemmatimonadetes; order JACCXV01; family JAHWKZ01; genus CAMYLR01. The sequence continues at coordinate 18,936 of JBDHIC010000004.1, forward strand.
GTGGGCGTGATCGAAGTGCGGCTCGGTCAGGAGTATGGACACGATATGCAAACGCATCGTATGGGCGAGCAAACGGTGATAGAGGCGTTTCAGTCGGCGGGGTTCCAGTTCATATCCAACAGCGCGATCCTGCGCAACCCGTCGGATGACCATACCGAGTTTTGGGAGGGTCGGCGGCACCTCACCGATCGGATGCTCCTCAAGTTCGCCCGGCCGGGAGAACCGGCTCCTGCTACGCCACCCACCGCGTCAGCGGGTCCTTAAGCTCAATCCTCAGCCCCGAGTAGCTCTTCGATCTCGGCCGAGTGCCGGCTGACAAATGCGCCGTAGTAGTTGACGTGCGGTTCGATCAAAGGCTCATCTCGCGTCCGTCGAGCGGCGTTCTCGCCGGCCAACCGACGAGCGCGAACCGTGGGGGCACCGAGGTGATAGAGCGTCGCCAGCACGCCCGGGCTCGTCGAAATGTCCATCCCGACATCGCCGTAGGCGCGCTGTGCCTCGGCCAGCAAAGCGGCCGCGTACTCGAGGTTGCCCGGCGTAGAGGTCACTGCCCCTAGGACGTCCTTGGCCCCCCGTCGGGGCCGATCCAGTTGCCTGGCGATCATCGGTTCGTATTGGACAGCCAGCCGAAATGAAACCTGGGCTGGGCCCAGAGTCCAGAGATACGGGTTGCGCACCACACCACCCCGCCGGCCGTCCATTTCCCCGCGCCGAAAGGCAGCTTCCTGATCACTAACCCATCTTTCAAGGTCCTGTTCGCGCAACGATCCGAAGATGGCGCCAAACAGCTCCTCGCCGATCGCATCAACACGACCCACCAGCAATGTCTTCTCGGCCGCGACGATGCCCCCCAACGCCACCGGCGAGATGTCAAACAGACCGGCGATTCGGAGAATGGCTGCCCGCTCGGTCTCGAGCCAGGCCCGAGCGCCATCCGAAAGCGGTGTATCGGCGCGACGCCGATCGTCCTCGGACAGCAGATCCCAACCCGGCGTCGGGCTCACGACAACCGATGCTCCCGCGCCTTCTGCAGGCCCTGATGTCACCGACTCGGTCACCGACTCAACACCAGACGGTGCATTCCGATCGGGCCACCACAGCCGAACGGACAGAACAACAACGACTGCCACCAAGAACAACAACCATCCGCGACCGATCTTCAGGCTCAACGGTTGCTTGCCAGTTCTCTCAGACGGGTCAGGTTTCGCGTGTCCATGACATCGTTCTTGGGCGTCTCTATGACCTTGGCTACAGACGAGAAACGACGATCTCGCATGATCGTCTTGAAACCGGTCTCTCCGATCTCCCCCTCGCCAATGTGGGCGTGTCGGTCAACCCGGCTTCCCAGCGGCTTAACCGAATCGTTCAGATGCAGAACGCGCAAGTTCTCCAAACCGAGAATGGCGTCGAACTCGGCCAGCGTCTTATTGCACCCCTTAGCGGTCGAAATATCGTAGCCGGCCGCGAACACATGACACGTATCGAGACAGATTCCCAGCCGAGAAACGTTCTCCACTCCTTCGACGATCCGCGCGAGCTGCTCGAACCGATACCCAACGTTCGCCCCCTGACCTGCGGTTGTCTCGAGCAGCACTCGCGTACTGTCACCCTCGACGCGATCGAAGATCTCATTCAGCGAGGCGGCGACCCGATCGAGCACCGCGAGCTCGTCGGGATCGCTGTCTCCTACAGGGTGCATAACCAGAAACTGTAGACCGAGTCGCTGACACGTCTCCAGCTCTTTAGCAAATGCTTGGCGTGATTTTTCCAGAATCGTTTTGTCGCGAGTTCCGAGACGCGTCAGGTAGATGTCGTGAGCCAGACAAACTTCACAGTCAGAATCCGACCACGCCGTATGAAACCGTTCGACGTCGTCGTCCGAAATCTCTCGCCCACGCCACTGTCTAGGACTCGATGTGAAGATCTGGATCACCGTGCAGCCGAGCGCGTCTCCGCGGTCGAATGCAGTATGAAGACCGCCTGCCGTTGAGATGTGTGCTCCAAGCAACATTGCGGTCAACGTAGAGGCCATGGTTGGCTGAGCGCCACCCGCTATTTAGTCTTACTCCCATGAACGGATGGGAGTCCGTCGTTTCGGCGTTCATGTCGCTGCGCGCACACAAGCTGCGTTCGTTTCTGACGTTGCTTGGGATCATCGTCGCTGTGACCTCGATCATCGCAGTCGTAACCGTGATAAACGGCCTCAACTCAAAGGTCACCGACCTAGTCACCGGCCGTGGCGCGGATGTGTTCATTCTCGATCGGATGGGCACCAGCGATGTCTTCGACTGGCGTTCGATCATCGAAGCCCAGCGGCGGCCCGAGCTGACCAATGAGGACGCCTTGGCGTTGAGCGAGCAGGGCGAGAACCTCTTGTACGTCGCCGCCGATGTGTACCGTCGGGACAAGATCTGGGGCGGGAATCGCTCGGTCGATGACATGATGGTCCGCGGGGTGGGAACGGAGTTCCCGTTCCTCTCGACGTTCGAAATCGAGCGTGGCCGACATCTGGCGCCGCTGGAGATCGACCGATCACGTCCGGTCGTCGTTATCGGTCACGAAGTAGCCGAGGAGCTCTTCCCCACGAGTGACCCGATCGACGACACGATTCGCGTCCGTGGTCGGCACTTCACGGTTGTCGGGATCGCCAAGCCCCAAGGCACAGTTTTCGGGGCTACACAAGATGATTTTGTGGTCATCCCGCTCAGCAGCTGGCAGAAGATCTACGACCGACGAGCCAGCGTCAGCATCTCGATCAAGGCCGCCGACCCCGACAACGTTCAGGCCGCAATCGATGAGACCCGAATGCTGATGCGGGTGCGGCATCGACTACGCCCAGCCCAGCCCGACGACTTTGGTTTCATCACAACTCAGGAGTTTCTCGAGCTCTACGATAAGATCACCACCGGAGTTTATTCGGCACTCGTCGGGCTGGTGGCGATCTCTTTGCTCGTCGGTGGGATCGTAGTCATGAACATCATGCTTGTTGCTGTCACCGAGCGCACTCGCGAGATCGGTATTCGCAAGGCGCTCGGCGCTCGACGACGCGATGTATTGCGACAGTTTCTGGTTGAAGCGGTAATCCTGGCTGCGCTCGGCGGGATTATCGGTGTCGGGCTCGGGTTCGGGATCGCAGTCACTATTTCGAAGGTCACGCCGCTTCCCTACTCCCTGACTTGGTGGTCGATCGCGCTTGGAATCGGCCTAGCATCCATCGTCGGGATCGCCTTTGGCATCTACCCCGCGGCCAAGGCGGCGCGGCTCGACCCCATCGTCGCCCTGAGATACGAATAGATCGATGCGGCCGGACCTCCCCAGCAGAGCAGCCACGAGCCAGTTCGTCGAGAGCGCGCGGATGGCATTCGCAACACTCTGGTCGCATCGGCTACGCTCGGCACTGACGATCATCGGTATCATCATCGGTGTGACGGCGATCGTCGGTATGACTTCACTCGTGCGTGGGCTGGATAGCGAGATCGTCGGCGAGATACGCAATATCGGTGCCGACCACATGTTCCTGCGCAAGTGGGCGGGTCGCATCATCGTCGGGGATCGCGAGCTCATACGGCTCGAGCGCAGACCGGAAATCACAGAGGGTGACCAAGCCGCGATCGGTCGACTATCGACAGTCCAAAACACGGATATCATGCTCGGGACAGTGTTCCCGGTCAGCCGCCAAATCTCCTATCGCGCAAATAAGACGACTCAAGATCTACTGGGGACTACAGAGCGGTACGCTGCGATCAACGCAGCCGAAGTCGAGAGCGGGCGTTTCTTCACCGCCAGCGAAGTCGCCAACCGTAACCGAGTCGTCGTCTTGGGGAAGGGGATCACCGACATGCTTTTCCCGCACGTCGACCCGGTCGGAAAATCGCTCCGCATAGGTGGTCTGCCGTACACGGTTGTCGGGGTGTTCGAAGAAGAGGTGATGTTGCTCTGGGGTCAGACCAAAGACAATCGGGTCATCCTACCCTATACCTCGTTCCACCGGGATTTCGACACGAGCCCGGTCATGGACATCATGCTGACGATTGTGCCGACAACCGAGGCCGGCCTCGATCGTGCCCGAGACGACGTCACGTTTCTGCTGCGCGCGCGACACAAGCTGAGGCCTGGCGAAGAGAACGATTTCGACATCGTCACGCAGTCAAATTTCTTGGAGCTTTGGGATCAGATCACGGGGTCCGTGTTTCTTGCCATGATCGTCATCAGCTCGATCGGTCTGATGGTCGGGGGGATCGGGGTCATGAACATCATGCTCGTCAGCGTTACCGAGCGAACCCGCGAGATCGGCGTTCGAAAAGCCCTCGGCGCCCGGCGACGGGATATCCTGTGGCAATTCCTGATCGAAGCCGCAGTGCTCACCGCCATCGGCGGTGTCTTTGGCGTCGCGATCGGCAGCGCGCTCGGCGCGGGCGTGGCCAAACTGATCGATTTTCCCGTTGCTGTTCCGCTGTGGTCGTTCTTTGTCGGAGTGGGCTTCAGCGCGGTGATCGGAATCTTCTTCGGGATCTTCCCGGCCCACAAGGCCGCCTCGCTCGATCCTATCGAGGCACTGCGCTACGAGTAGCACCCATCATCTAACGTAGGCTATCGATCTGAGGAAGCTGAATCCCCCGCTCCACCGCGGTTCGCTGGAGCCGGTTGGCGCTATCGATCAGCGCGTTGTGAGTATCGACCAGAGTCGAGTATCGAGCGTAGGACCGCTGCATCTCGGCTACGCTTGCGTTGTGCGTCTCGACGATCTCGTTGTGGCGCTTGATCACACCACGGTAGCGACGATACTCGCTTCTCGGCAGCCGACCATTGACCGCCTCCCGTTCGAGCCTTGCGATCTCGAGGCCGAACTCGCTCAGCTGGACCTTCTCCTCATCGACTCCGGCTTCGAGTTCCGCCAGAACCGTGGACAACGAGTCGATGCGCGCCTTCTGCTCGCCGAGCTTGGTCGCAACCTGATTCCACGCATCACGGTATGGAGCCTGTGAACGATAACGCCAAAGCGAATGCCCGGTCGCGACCGCCAACAACATGGCGGTCAGAAAAACGAAGACCCCAATCCGTCGCCGATTCAAGCCTACGACTCGCTAGCTAACGGGTTGAGACCGAACGAGCTCATCGACGGTATCCAAGTCGAGGTCTCGGCCTTCAGCCAGCAGTTTCTCCAGCGATTCGTCTCCAAACTCCCTGCGCCCAGCGTCCAGGAGCCGCTCGCAGTCGTCACGCTCCAACGTCGACCGTGTAATCGTGACCGTTTCGAGAATGCGATTCGCTGCCCCGAACAGACGGACTCCCAACTCCAATCGACCAGCGTCCGCCTCCAGCCCAGCTAAACAAGACAGCGTGCAGCCGGTGCCGGCCTCGAGCCGGAGTTCTCGAAAACCATGAAACACCTCCAAGTACATGTCGCGGGCGCGATCCCATTCACCATGTGTCCTCGCCAGTCCGGCCAGGTAAAACTGCGACCACATGATGCCGGTCTGAGCCCCCAGTTCCTCAAACAGGGCGTGGCCTTTCTTGTGGAGACGCTCGGCCGTTTCGAGTTCGTTGCGTTGACGTGCTACGACGCCCAAATACTGATTCACAAATGCCAACGTGAGCTTGTTCCCGGTGCCGTGCGCGATATCTCTCGCCTCACGGAAATACTTCTCGGCCTTGTCGATGTCGCCCTCACCGAGATACGAGTCCCCCAGGTTCATGAGCGCACCCGCAGCGCCAAAGGAATCGTCGGTTTCCCTGTACAACTGGAGCGCATCCTCGAAAAGCCGACGAGCATCATCACGTAATCCGTCGCGACTTCGAGCATTGCCCAGGTTCATAAGAGCTCTAGCGACTCCAGGGTCGTAACCGGCCTCTCGATACAGAGCCAAGCTCTCCTCGAATCTGGCTATCGTAGCCGGGCTGTTGTCGCCCTGAATCTGAGCGAATCTGCCGATCAAGTTGATCGCGTGAGCCTGGTCGACCGGCTCTAGGCCGTCGAGTTGAGCCTCCAGCTTCTCGAGGATTCGACGCCCGTCTTCGACCACACCGCGCCGGAACCACATCGCTGGTAGGGCTTGTGAAAGCCGCACCGCAAGCGCGCTTTCACGCTCCCCGAGCGCCCAGTACAGCGCGGTGCGAACATTCTCGTATTCAGCTGACAGCTTGGCGAGCGCGGCAGGCACCTCAGGCCACGAGGCGCGACTAGGATCGACTTCCTGGGCCAACCCCGCGAACGCCTCGGCGTGTCGCCGCCGCCACCGATCGGCCTCGCCCGACTCTTCAAGCAACTCGATACTGAAATCACGAATCGTCCGCAGCCGCTCAAAGCGTGGTTCATCGGTGTCGCTGTGCGAAAGCCGCAGCAAGCTCTTGTCGACCAGTGACGACAGAATCTCGACGACGTCGAAATGCTCGTCTTCGGCCACGCATACCCTCTCCGCTGCTTCGATCGTGAACCCGCCGTCGAAAACCGCCTGCCTGCGAAACAGCGCCTGCTCGTCCTCGTTTAACAAGTTGTAACTCCACAGCAGTGCGCCCCGCAGCGTCCGTTGCCGATCGGGCAGGTCACGGGTTCCGCTGGTTAGGAAATCGAACCTGCGCCCGAGCCTGCGAACCAACGCTTGAGGCGGGAACATCTTCACCCGGGCGGCAGCGAGCTCGATCGCCAATGGAAGGCCATCCAACTGATGAACGATTTCGACTATCGCTTCTGCGTTCCCCTGGCTGAGTTGAAACGACGGCACGACCGCTCGCGCTCGCTCCGTAAACAGCGCCACTGACTCGTAATCGGACAGCTTCTCGATCGCCGGCAGTCGCTTTGGATCGGGAAACGACAACGGCGGAACCGGATATTCGTGCTCACCGCGGATGCGAAGCGGCGCCTGGCTGGTGACCAACACCGTCAGCCGTGGCGCGTCGCGGAGCAGCGCTGCTACGTAGGGGGCCGCCGCCAACACTTGTTCGAAGTTGTCGAGAACAAGCAGCAGCTGCCGTTCCTTCAAGTACTCCGCCAGCAACTTCTCGGCGTTATCCGTTCCCTCCACCTCAACCTCCACTGCCTCGAGGATCGCCACGGCGACACGCTCGGGCTCACGGACGACCGCCAGGTCGACCAGAAACACACCGTGTTCGAAGGCATCGACGATCTCGGCTGCTACCTGAACTCCGAGTCGAGTTTTTCCCGTTCCGCTGGGCCCGGTCAGCGTGACTACACGAGCGTCGTCACGCAGGACCAGCTTTCGTACCTCCTCGATCTCTCGTGATCGACCCACCACGACAGTCGCTTGCGCAGGCAAGTTGTTCGGTCGGGCATCAAGTGTATTGAGTGGTGGAAACTCATCCGGTAAATCACTGGTCACGAGCTGAAAGATGCGCTCCGGCTCGGTCAGGTCCTTGAGCGCTCGCAGCCCGAGATCGCGCAATGCCACACCTTCTGGAAAACGCTCCGATACCAACCGTTCAACCGCCTGAGACAGCAAAATCTGACCGCCATGTCCGGCAGCCAAAAGGCGCGCTACGCGGTTGAGTGCGATACCGAAGTAGTCACCACCGCGGGCCTCAGCCTCGCCGCTGTGAATCGCCATCCGAACACGCAGCGGCTCTGGCGTGCTCCACTCCTCTTCCGTCAGCTGACGTTGCGCGGCCAATGCGGCCGCTACCGCTTGTGGGGCCGAGTCAAAAGCCGTAAAGACCCCGTCGCCAACGTTCTTGAACACTTTCCCGCCGTGGTCTTCGACGAGGCAACCGAGCAGCGAATCGTGCCGTTCCAGAGCTGTTGGCATGTGGTTTGGGTAGCGCTCCCACATCTCGGTGCTGCCCTGAATGTCAGTGGCCAGAAAGGTGATCGTGCCGGTGGGTCCGTCGTTCGTCATTTCGATCACGGCAAAGCCGACGCTACGGGTGCTCCACCTGCGAGCCGGGGACGATCACCCGTGCGCCGTCCCGAAGCTCGAGCAGTGCCTTACGGCCGCCATCATAATCGTCGGCCCAGGCGATAACAGGGACCGTCGCACCGCGATAGACGACTTTGTCGACGGGACCCGCCGGATCACCCTCGAGGGCGATTTTCCAGAATGGATTGCCACGCTTCTCTTCACCCACGGTCGACGGGGGCCCGTGACCACACCACAGCGTCGTCTCATCGGGCAGCCCCGGAAAGACGTCACGCACGGTGGCCATGAGCGCATCCGTAGAGGCATCACCGCCGTCGGTTCGGCCGCTACCCAGTCGAAACAAAAAGTCACCCACGAAGACATGGCCGTCGATATGGTAACTCACGCTCTCTGGACTGTGTCCCGGTGTCGCGGAAACGTGAATGTTGTGTGCGGCAAAGTGTAGGTCCTCACCGCCGATGACCGCCCGGTCGACTTGGAATGGAGCACCCGGCGGCCCGACCACGGGCGCACCCAACGCTTGGACGACCTCAGCCAACGCGGCCCAGTGGTCGCTGTGCAGATGGGTCACCAGGATCCACCGGACATCGCCGCCCCACGCCTCAGCCGCTGCGATCAGGTCCCCAGCTCGATCCCCAGGATCGATGATCACCAGCGAACCCGTGTCCGTCGCCTGGACCACAAATCCGTTCGTCAGTAGATCGTTGAGCACAAAGCGGCGTACCTGAATGTGCTCGTCAATCACGATCTCGTCTGCACCCGTCATGCCGCTGCCACCCCATGCCGCTGACCGACCCTCTCGATCGCGGCGACGGCTTGCTCCAGCTCTTCTCTCGTGTGCGCGGCAGAGATCTGAGCCCTCAGACGAGCCTCGCCGTGTGGCACCACCGGATACCCAAAGCCTGACACGTACACTCCCTCATCGAGGAGCTCCTTCGACATCTGAATCGCCAACGCAGTCTCGCCGACAATGACTGGGACAACCGGGTGAACACCTTCGGGGACGTCGAACCCGCGCGCCTCGAGCTCGGTGCGGAAAAATCGAGTGTTCTCACGCAACCGGGCGACCAGAGTTGGAGACTCTTCAAGCAGGTCGAACGCTGCCAAGGAAGCGTTAACGATCATCGGTGGCAACGAGTTAGAAAACAAATACGGTCGGGAACGCTGGCGCAACGTGTCGATCACAGACTGTGGACCGGTGACGAACCCGCCTGTTCCCCCGCCCATCGCTTTTCCAAGCGTGCCGGTAACGATGTCGATCTGTCCGTGAACGCCCAGCTCCTCGGCCGTACCGCGACCCCTTGCGCCCAGCACTCCGGTGGCGTGCGAGTCGTCGACGACGAGCAGCGCGGCGCGCTGGCGACACGTGGCGACGAGCTCGTCCAGCCGGGCCAGCTTGCCCTCCATCGAGAAAACGCCATCAGTGACGACCATCCGGTGCCGCGATTCGTCCTCTTCAAGCATCCGCGCCAAGGCATCGAGATCGTCGTGCGGATAGCGGTACCGTTTCGCTTTGCAGAGCCTGATACCATCGATAATCGACGCATGGTTCAACTCGTCCGAGAATACCGCATCTTCAGACGTCAGCGTGGCCGCGAACAGCGCCTCGTTGGCGTTCCAACACGATGTGTAGAGAATCGCGTCGTCGGTCTCGAAGAACTTGGCGATCCGGCGCTCGAGCTGGAGATGGAGGGTCTGGGTTCCACAGATGAACCGCACCGACGCCATTCCGAACCCCCATTCATCGATCGCCTTTCGAGCCGCGTCCCGCACTTTGGGATGATCGGCCAATCCCAAGTAATTGTTCGAGGTCAGCATGACGATCGAACGTCCGTCGACCTGGACGGTCGCCCCTTGGGGCCCCTCGAGCTGATGTTCGACCTTGTACGTGCCCGCTTCCTTCTGCGCCAGGATCTCGGTCGTCAGGTGATCGAGCAGTGCGCGAGCGTCACGCATGTCCGTTCTCCCCATGCGGATAGAACACCACCTTTAGCGCTTCGTGCGCGTCAAACGCATCCATTCCGTTGGTGAAGTCCTCCAGCCCTTGATACTCGTGCGATACGAGCGAGCCGACCTGTAACCCGTCGGCCAGAAGTGCCAGCATCTTCTCCCAGGTCGAAAACATCCGCCGCCCCGTGATGGCCTGCATCGACAAACCCTTGAAAACGAATTGGCGGGCAAAGCGCTCGATTGTGATCCCCTCAGTGGACGGGATCCCGAGCATCGATAACGAGCCGCCGCCGCGTGCGATTTCCAACCCCTGGTTGATGGCCGCCTCGGCACCTGACATTTCCAACACCAGGTCGACACCGCCATCGGTCTCCTCGAGTATCCGGCGCGTCGCCTCGGCGGTAAGCTCTCCGCCCGTTCGGATGACCGTCACCCCGCCGGCCCCAAGATCCACACGCCACCGCTCCGCCTGCTCGATCGCCCGCTCGCTCACATCAAGGATGTAGATGTGCCCAGCACCCTGGTGCTCGGCGATCGCCGCCGCCATGGCACCAATCGGACCGTATCCTAGCACGGCGACTCGAGCATCGATCAGCGGATGGTCTTGGACGGTGTGTACCGCGTTACCCAACGCATCCAGAAACGCGCCGATCTTCAACGGTACGACGTCACGCGGCAGGCGAACGACGTTACGTGCCGGAACGATAACGTACTCGGCGAATGTCCCGTCGTGATGAAAACCGATGATCTGTGTGCGCTCGCAGACGTGGGCTTGTCCACTCCGGCACGGTGTGCAGCGCCCACACGTCACGTGCATCTCAGCGGACACATAATCGCCGGGCTGTAGATCATCCCGCCCCGGTTCTGGGCCCACCACGTCAATCTCGCCGCAGAACTCGTGGCCGTAAACACGCGGTGGATGAATCATGTGTCGAACCGATGGGTCCCAGTGGAAGATGTGCCGATCGGACCCGCAGATCGCCGCGGCTTGCACTCGCACCCTTACTTGCCCTGAGCCCGGCTCGGGCTTTGGAACTTCGGTGACGGTCGTCCCGGCGGCTCCAGCCTTGGCGTTTATTTTGACGACCGCTTGCATGGTGTTGTCCCTCAGGCCGACGTTCGCGCGGTTGCCCCTGATGACTGGGGGGCATCACCGACCTGTTCCAAGTATCGCTCAGCGTCGATAGCGGCTCGGCACCCAGCGGCGGCGGCAGTCACCGCCTGACGATAGATGTGATCGTGGACGTCGCC
>JBDHIC010000005.1:0-25090 GCA_039589035.1 Gemmatimonadota bacterium
CTCCCCACCGAGCAAAGGATACAGGTGGCAAGATGAAGAATCGGGTCTTCTCAGTACTTCTGACGCTCGCGCTGCTCTATACGGTGTCCACGGAAGGTGCCACGGTCGGGGTCGGCGACTCGTTGGCCGGGTCCTCCCCGGTCGAGCGCCTCGGTCAGGGGGCCAATCCCGACCCGGATCCAGATCCCGACGACTTACCGAAGAGCATGAAGGCCAAGCGGGCAGAGAACTCACCCCAAATCGACGGCTCCCTGGATGAATCGATGTGGCAGGGCGCGCACTGGGTCTCCGATTTCATGCAGAAGGAGCCCGATCAGGGCGCCGAGCCCACGCTGCGTACCGAGGTCGCGCTCCTGTACGACGACCAGGCGGTCACGCTGCGTACCGAGGTCGCGCTCCTGTACGACGACCAGGCGGTCTACATCGGCGCGCGCATGTACAGCGATGATCCTGACGAGATCGCGGCGCTGTTGACCCGGCGAGACGATGGCGGGAACGCCGAGCGACTGGTGGTCTCGCTCGACACCTATGGCGATCGGCGCACGGCGTACAGCTTCGCCGTCACGGCAGCCGGCGTGCGACTCGACTGGTACCACCCCGAGGACAACGAGTTCAATCGCGACCAGACGTTCAACCCCGTGTGGCAGGCGCGCACTGCGATTGATGGGGAAGGGTGGACCGCAGAGATGCGGATCCCGTTTTCACAACTCCGCTTCAGCGACGGCGAGAGTCAGCGCTGGGGGATCAACGTGAATCGTTTCATACCGACCCGGAACGAGGACGTGTTCTGGGTCGTGGTGCCACGGCAAGAAACCGGCTGGGCCTCCCGCTTTGGCGAGCTCGAAGGGATCGAGCAGATCCCGTCCTCGTCGCGCATCGAGCTGATGCCCTACGTAGCCACCGAAATGCGTTTGCTGTCCGATGGCCTCGTCGACGCCGACGACCCGTTCAACGACGGCAGCTCGATGGAAGCGCGGACCGGCCTCGACTTCCGGATGGGGCTGGGATCGGACCTGACCCTTGACGCCACCGTGAACCCCGATTTCGGTCAGGTCGAGGCCGATCCGGCCGAGGTCAACCTGTCGGCGTTCGAGACGTTCTTCGACGAGCAACGTCCCTTCTTTACCCAGGGTCAGCAAACGTTGGACGGCGTCGGTCCGGACTACTATTACTCGCGGCGCATCGGCGCGGCGCCTCATTTAGAACCCGATGCTGATTTCGTCTCCACGCCTCCCGCGACAACGATCCTCGGCGCCGCCAAGCTGACCGGACAGCTACCCTCCGGCCTGACGATCGGTGCCATGGCTGCGGTCACCGACGACGAGAAGGCACAAACATTCGACCTCGCGAGCAACGAAACGCACGAGATCGACGTCGAGCCATTGACGACCTACGCGATCACGAGGCTACAGCAGCAGTTCGGTCCCAACGCTTCGACGGTCGGAATGACCCTGACCGCCGTCAACCGGAGCATCGACGACGCCCACCCCTTGTCTGGTGACCTCGTCAGCGCCGCTTACTCGGGCGGCGTCGATTTCAACAAGCGGTTCGAGGACGGCTGGTACGAGCTGCTTGGGCATGCCGGCTTCAGCCACGTGAGCGGCGATGAGGCGGCGATCCTCGAGCTGCAAGAGGCGAGCGTGCACTACTTCCAGCGTCCCGATCAGGATCACGTGGAGCTGGATCCGACGCGCACATCGCTCAGCGGCTGGAGCGCAGCGTTCCGAGGCGGCAAGCGAGCTGGTCGCCTGCGTTGGTCACACGGCGTGTGGATGGATTCGCCGGGCTTTGAGATCAATGACGCCGGCCGGCTGGGCCGTGCCGACGATATCGCCGCGTGGGCCAACTTGAGCTATCGCCAGACCGAGCCGGGCCCCGTGTTCCGCAATTGGAACGTCGGTGTGTGGACCAATCCGAGATGGAACTTCGCCGGCGTGCAACACCAGGAGACGCTCGGTTTCTGGACCAACACGACGTGGAAGAACTTCTGGTCCACGAACATCGAGGGGCGTCGCAACTTCCAGTCGCAGAGCGACACGCAGACTCGCGGCGGGCGACACCCGCTGGGGACTCGAGACTGACTTCAACGGCGATGAGCTGGGGAGCTGGGGATACGGGATCCGGGCTCGCTTTTCAACCCGCATGAACGACCGTCTTTCGTTATCGGTCGGCCCTCGGTTTAGCCGTCGGAGCAACGCTCGCCAGTACATCGACACCTTCGATGGTGGCAGCGACGCGACCTTTGGGGAGCGGTACGTGTTTGGTGAGATCCTCCGCAGCGAGATCGCCGCTCCCCTGCGCGTCAACTACTCATTCTCTCCCGATCTGAGCTTGGACCTCTACGCTGAGCCGTTCGCCTCCAGCGGCAAGTACTCGGACGTCGGTGAGCTCGCCCGCGCGAGGGACTTCGACCTCCGTGTGTACGGCACCGACGGAACCGAGGCTACGAGGAACGACGACGGCGACATCGAGGTGGTCGATGGAGACGACAGTTTCTCGATCGACAATCCGGACTTCGACGTCCTCTCGTTCCGCAGCAATCTCGTATTGCGCTGGGAGTGGCGACCCGGCAGCACTTTCTTCCTCACATGGCAACAAAATCGGTCGGCAGATGCGAGCCAAGGGCGGGCGGTCGGCGTCGATGAGCTGTTCGATAGCTTGAGCGCGGACGGGGAGAATGTCCTGGCGGCCAAGTTCTCGTACTGGCTGCCGCTCTAAGCAAACCTGGTGGGGAGTGACCTTCCCAATCAAATTATGGCGAGAGAGTTGAGACATTGATACGACGTCACTTATCTAGCTCCCGGTCGCACTTCGTCGTCGGCCTGCTTCTCCTGACCCTGGTCCTGACGGGCGTCTTGGCGTTTGAGGCGTACCGGTCTTCGCGCTCCCATCAAGTAACAGCCGCTAGCGCGCTCGAGGATAACGCGGCTTTCGCGGCTTGGAGGTACGCCAGCATAGCCGAGAGCAAGATCGACTGGCTCATCGCCAAGCCGGCGTTCGCCTATCTGCAAGCGACGTACGGCAAGGAGGATTGGGCCATCACGCAGGACGTAGACCCCGAGGCGCCCGAGCTCGAGCAATGCCCGATCGCCATCCGATACGCGTTCATCATGGATCCCGCCGGCACAAAGCTCAAGATTCTGGAAGGCGTTCGGCCGACAGCAGATACTGGAAGGTGGCTGAAGGCAACTGTCCGTGAGGCCCTCACTTCATATGATCCCGAGTGGTACCACGCGGTTGTTACCGGCGCAAATGACGGCATCGATCACATCGTTTTCTACAAGGTCGAGTTCGATGACCATGAAGTTCCAGAGGCGATCCTCGGGTTCGAAGTCGACCCGGCGGTTCTACCGCAAGCGCTCGATCACGCTTTTGGCGGCACGATCTTGCCACCAACGTTGACCGGTGATCTCGAAAACCCGGAGATGCTATCGGTCAGGGTGTTCGGGCCCGCGGGCCGGGCCCTCTACAAGTCGACAAAGGAACACGGCTGGGAGTTCGCTGCGACGGACTACCTCTCGCCGCGATACGGGGAGGGGCTCGAGGTCGAGGTCGCGATCCGGCCGACCATGGCCGAGACGCTCATTATCGGAGGATTGCCGAAGTCGCGGCTGCCCTTGATCATGGGGCTCTTGGTCCTGGCCGGCGGGATGGTCGCGGCGGCGATCTTCGTGTTGCGGCGAGAGCTCGAGTTCAGCCGGCTTCGAACACAGTTCGTGTCCAACGTCTCACACGAGCTCCGCACTCCGTTGGCTCAGATTCGGATGTTCGTCGAGACGTTGCTGCTCGGTCGCGTGCGATCGAAGGAAGAAGCGAGACGCAGCCTCGAGATCATGAACAGAGAGGTCCGCCGACTTTCCAATCTGGTGGAAAACATCCTCGCGTTCTCACGCGCCGAGCGAAACGGGATGAAGCTCAAGTTCGAGCCGACCGAGCTGACGCCGCTGTTCAAGGAAGTCGTCGATGCGTTCGAGCCGCTGGCCTCCGGCCGGAGCGTTAAGCTGCGAACAGAGGTCGAGACAGAGGCAACCGCGACGGTAGATCGAAGCGCGGTGCGACAGATCCTGTTGAACCTGCTCGACAACGCCGTCAAGTACGGCCCCGCGGGGCAAACCATCACTCTTGGCCTCGAAGTCCAGAACGGCACCGTACAGCTGCGGGTCGACGACGAGGGTCCCGGAGTTCCGCCCGAGAGCCGCGAAGGTGTCTGGGAGGCGTTTTTCCGCCTCGATCGCGAGCGCGAAGACGCGACCGCTGGTACCGGCATTGGGCTCTCCGTGGTCCGCGAGCTGGTGATGGGACACGACGGCCGGGCGTGGGTCGAGGATGGGCCGTCGGGCGGGGCTCGATTCATGATCGAGCTCCCGGTTGGTCGAGACGACGGGCCGGAGTTGGCGCGGTGACAGCCAAGATCCTGGTAGTAGAAGACAACCACGATCTCGCCTACGGCCTCCAGAACAACCTCGAGATCGAAGGCTACTCGGTAGAGGTCGCGGGTGACGGGCGCGCCGCGCTCGAGGTGGTTCCAAGATTAAAACCGGATCTAATCATCCTCGACCTCATGTTGCCCGAGCTCGACGGCTACCGCGTGCTGCAACAAATCCGGGCCGACGGATGGGATATGCCGGTGCTGATCCTCACCGCACGAGGCGAAGAAGCCGACAAAGTTCAGGGATTCCGGCTCGGCGCCGACCAATACGTCACCAAGCCGTTCGGATTGCTCGAGCTGCTGGCCCGGGTCGATCGGCTGCTCGAACGAGCACGCGAGTCCGAAGCCGGCGACGAGGGTGAACTTGGCGGTTTCGGCGATGTCGAGGTGGATACGGCCGCACGGCGCGTAGTACGGGGCGGCGACGAGGTTCCGCTAACGCCAAAGGAGTACGAGCTGCTGACGACCCTTCTGCGCCACCGCGGATCGGCGCTCACGCGTCAGGAGCTGCTACAGAAGGTCTGGGGTTATCCCTCCAGTGTGCTTACGAGGACGGTCGACACCCACATCGCTGAACTGCGCCGGAAGCTAGAGCAGGACCCATCGGAACCCGAGCACATCGTCACCGTACGCAAGGTCGGGTACCGCCTCGAAGCTTGACGGTTCCGCAAACGCGGCCCTGATATCTATGCCAGCAAAGGGGGAACGATGAGAGGTTCAGGAATTCTGTTTGTGATGCTGCTCCTGCCGGCCGGTCTCGTACCTTGGTCGACCATGCACGACTCCGACGAGGCAGCGGTTCGGGAAACGATCAACCACTACTTCGAGGGACACAGAACCGGGAACGGCGAGCACTTCAAGCAAGCCTTCCACCCTGAATCGAAGCTGTTCTGGGTTCACGACGGCGCTCTCCAGCAGCGTACCAGCGCGGAGTACATCGCTCGAGCTAGCGGCTCGCCACCGGAGGACGACGAGCAGCGCATCCGCAGAATCGAGAGCATCGACATCACCGGCGACGCAGCCGTGGTCAAGCTTGTGCTTGACTACCCCTCAGCATACATCACCGACTATATGACGCTGCTCGAAATCGACGGTCGTTGGTGGATCGTGAACAAGGCGTTCACTGTGGAGCCGAAGGCCGACCCCGGCGGAACAGGCTGATATCCAGAGGCCACGCGCAGATCGCCAAGGCCGTGAGCGATAATAGCGCGGCAAGCACGTTCATTGTTGACGATGCTTCAAACGTCCGCAAATGTCCGTAAACCAACCAGCTATAGACGCCTTGCAAGAAGACACATGCCACAAACTTACTTTGCTCCCCTCTCTCGCGAAGCACCTGCAAATAGGCTGCGGCATAGAGGAGAATAGGGAAGGAAACAAGCGCCATCACACGCAACGTATCGATGGCCAGAAACGTCAGCCCGACGGCTGACAAACTCAATACGGTGAAGGAGAAGGCGTCTCGTCGTGACAGATGGAACACGACGAACCAACAGCAAAACAGTAGAGCAGGCCCATACGCCGCGTAAATCCGCAGGATATGTTTGACCCAACCGCCGCTTGCCCGCAAAACGTTGCTAAACATCTCCTGTGGCGCCGACACGTAGTTGATGGCATCACTCGGAAGAACAGCGATGAAATACCGCGTGCCCAGGAAAAAACCGATGGCTGCGATCGTCAAAGCGAGAAGTTGCCATGAACCGTATCGACCGCCACCAGTCAGTGTGCCGGATAACAACTTGTCCATCCAGATCGCAACCAAGAAAATCAAGATGGTTTCGTGAGCTAGAATCCCCAGGCAGAGCAACGTCAGCAACACTATCGGGTGTACAAATCGCCTGGAAAGGGCAAAGAGCAGTGCCAGCAGCAACAGCATTGGAGCATCGGCACGAACGAATGTGGTTCCGTAGTAAACGAATGGAAACGACGCACCCCACAAGACGCACAGAATAACGGCCTGAGAAAACGTTTTGTTAAGACTTGCCGTGTACCAGGCTAAGACTGAGCTGGTAGCCACAAGCGAGACAACGGTGACCACCGCAAAGTTGATCTCAACCGACCACGGCAGGAGCCGAGCCAGGAAGGGAGTCAAAATGCGGTAACCCCATGGAGCTGCAACGAGTTGACCCTCGTAGATGGCTAGATAATATCCTCCATCGGCTGGTATTTCCCAGGGCTCTGCGGCTAATAACCAAAACAGAGCGAAGGCAATACCTAGCACGCTGCCAACCACGACAGACTCTCGGTTTTCAAGTCTTCTTTGCTTGGGCACCCGTCTCCTAGCCCACCGAATCGAGCACTTCTTGAGGCGTGTCGAGCTTCATCCTGAGGAGCGCGGTCGAGTACACCTTCCCCTGGGCATCGGTCATCAGGCTTACCGTCCCGCCGCCGTCGAGTGCGCCATGCAACAGAAAATTCAGCGCATCCAAGTTGTCGAGCTCGAACCGCTCGACGGGACCGTTGATCATCCCGCCAAAGTGGGCCGCCACGCGATCCGCCGTCAGGTGCTCCTTGAGAAAAGCGTACGCTGCCGGCGTGTAGGCGATCACACCAACGTTGGCGGTGTCGCCTTTGTCGCCCGAGCGGGCGTGGGCCATGCGGCGGAGTTCGACTTCCGGCATCGGTAACGCCAAGCTAGTTTGCGATCGCTAGAATGCCCGCTCGCCTACCGGTTCTCGACACGAGAAGATCTGTCTCATTCAGGAGGGACAACTGACATGAAGTACGCTTGGGCGACCTGCATCGTGGTGTTTCTCGGCTTCATGATTCCGGCTACGGCTGCCGCGCAGGACGACGAAACCGAGCTAGGTTGGCACGACGTCGCCGAGATCACGTTCGTCTTGACCGAGGGAAACGCAAAGTCCAACACGCTGGGCGGCAGAAACCTGCTCGAGTACCTGTGGGTCAACGCTCGACTCGGCTTCGACGCCGGTGCGATCCGGACCGAGTCGACGACGGTCGAGAAAACGGCGGTCGGCGACTCGCAGGAGTTCCAGGTCGCCGAGCAATTCGATGAAGAGGTCACCGCCGAGAACTACTTCGTCCGCTCACGTTACGATCGCGACATCAGCGACAGCTTTTTCTGGTTTGTCGGCGGCGGCTGGGATCGAAACACGTTTGCCGGCATCGAGAACCGCTACGCCGGCGTCGGCGGGATAGGAAACATCTGGTACGAGAGCGACGTCTCGAGCTTTCGCACCGACTATGGCGTGACGTTCACGTATCAAGACAATGTCGAGGGTGAAGACGAGGACTTTGGCGGACTTCGAATCGGTTGGGACTACTGGCGCCAGCTGACTGGCAACACTCGGTTCGACAGCGTGTTGTTCCTGGACGAGAACCTGAGCGAAGGGTCCGACTTCCGAACCGATTTCACCAACTCGCTGGCGGTTTCGATGAGCGAGAACCTGGCGCTCAAGGCCAGCTACCAGCTGCTGTTCGATAACGAGCCATCGGGAAGCCTGATCCCGTTGGTGACGCTGGTCGGCGTACCGACCGGAACGCTGGTCCTGGCACCGCTCGACGAGGTCGACTCGATCTTCACGCTGGCGCTCGTCATAGATCTGTAGGGAACAGCTCCCAAAAACCCGTAGGGGCCGGCAGATCACTCCGCCGACCCCACACGAGCCTCTGACCGCTTCGCTGGCAGCGCGTCTTACTCCACGTCCCCCAGCGGGATCATGATGTGCGCGTACGGCGTCCCGGCCCACATGACCCACGGCCCACCGGTCGTGTAGTCGGTCGACAGAACGTCATACGCGGTGGCATCCGGAACGATGACCATCAGGTGCGGACCGGTCTCGACCCAGTCCTCGGTCGGCCCTTCGGCATAGGGGTCGGTGTTGCTGGCCCCAGCGTCGCCCTTCAGCATGTAGCCGATCCCGACCTTGTCGATCACGACGTCGGTCTTGGCCCCATACGCCTGAGCCCACGCCATCCACGGCTCATCGAGGCACATCGGGGATCGGGACTCTTCGAAGCCCGGCGGCGTCGGCATGCAGGTCCAACCGTTGGTGCCCTCTTTGAGGGTGTTGCCTTCCCAATCCATCACCGAGGCATCGGCCGTGATCGACTCCGGGCCTGCGCCAAGCGCCTCTTCAATGACCGTGTAGGTTTCCGGCTCCTCGGCGTAGGCGGCCTGCTCTTCTTGTGCGGTAGCCGAATTGACGGCCAACGCCAAGAGCCCCAGGCCGACAACCCCGATCTTTGTCCAGTGATTCATTAACACGATCTCCTCTCTGTTGTTGGCCTGACAGTTAAAGCGTCAGCCGGATTCGACCATAGTAGAAGCCACCGTTGCTGCCGAACTGCGTGACCCGGCGGCTGTACACAAACCGACCGTTCGACAGGTTGGCGTCCTTCTGATGCTCGTCCGGGAACGTGTTGAACAAGTTGTTGGCGCCAAACGCGACGCGGACACCCTTTGCGATCTCGTACGAGAGGTCCATGTCGAAGATCGTCTTAGCGCCAAACGTTTCGTCGTTGTCCGAGTTGGTCGGCCGATATTCGATCTCGCCAAAGAACGCCATCGCGCCGTACAAACTGAGCGGACCCTGCGTGTAGCGAGCCGAGAGGTTGAACTTCTCGCTCGGCAGGGCGCTCTCGAGCCGGTTACGCTCCTCGCGGTTGAACAACGTCGACCGCACCGCGTCGAGGTCGCCACCGGCGAAGATCTGCGCCATCTCGGCTGGGACGTTGGTTCGCTTGACCTCGGTGTCGGTGAAGTTGAGCGAACCTGAAAGATCGAGCGTCCCGAGCCCTACTTGCGTCGCGTACGACACGACGAAATCGACACCCTGCGTCTCGGTGTCGACGGCGTTGGCGAAGAACTGTGCCGCGCCGACGCCATCGCGCTCAAACGGTTGCAGGATCTGGGCTACGATCGGGTCGCCACTGTCGAACCGGCTTGTCAGCACGATCCGATCATCGATATCGATGCGGTAAAAGTCAGCCGTGATCGACAGGTTCGGTTGTGGCCTGACCGTCACGCCCGCGCTGATGTTGACCGATGTCTCGTCTTTGAGATCTGGGACACCGAACGCCTTCGTTACCGGGCTCGCGTTGTTGCTCGTCAGCACACGGGTCGGCTCCAACCCGTCAGGGGTCGACAAGAACTGGATGCTGACGTTGTTGAACCAGAACTGCTGAAGTGACGGGGCACGGAACCCGTTGCTGACCGCACCGCGGATCCCGACCTCGGGAGTGACTTGATACCGGGCCGCGATCTTGCCCGTTTGGGTGCTGCCGAAGTCGCTGTAGTTCTCGAACCGGCCACCGACATCGAGCAGGAACTGCTCGCTGAGCTCGGTCTCCAAACCGATGTAACCGCCGATGCTGGTGCGAAAACGGTCGACCTCGTTGGTTGGCTGGAAGCCGGGGAACACCTGCGAACCCGGGTCCTTTGGCTGTCCGCTTGGCAACGTGACGAAGTCGACGCCGGGCTCGTCACCGCCGTTGCCGAGCTGCCACGACTCGTCCTGGCCGGCCGCGATCTCGTAGTTCTCGAGACGGTACTCGCCGCCCAAAACGAGCGATGCGGACTTAACCGCACCACCGGTGTCGATCAACCGCACGATGTCGAGGTTGCCAACCGTCTGCTCAAACTTGAGCTCGCCGGCGTCAAACGTCGTTGGGCTCGACGCCCCGATCGAAGCGTTGTTCGAGTTCTCAACGTTGAACAAGAAGCTATTCCGACCGTGGGTCACGCTGAAGTCCATGTCCCAACCGTTTCTCGACCCCCGCACGCCGCCGCTGATGTGCGCATCGTTGATCTTGGGATTGATCTGGGGCAGGAACCCGTTGGGGTAGATCTCCGGCACAACGCGCGCTTCCGAATTGGGAAGCCGGTAGAACCCGGTCGCAAACCCCTCGCGGTGCGACAACCCACCAAACGCGTAGACCTCGGCGTTATCCGAGATCGGATAAACCGAGTTCCAGAATCCCATCCCGACCAGCGCCTCGCCTTGACCGGTCTTCATCGAGAAGTCGCGGCGGGTCATCCCAATTCGAGCGAGCTCGGCGTCGGTCGCCGAGGTGCCCTCGATCCCGGGGAAGATGTCGCCCGTCCACGGGTCGGAGCGATCGGTCCGGTTCCGATCGAGGTACATACCGGCGACGTTGAAGTACCCGTTGTCGCCGATCGAGAAACCGTAGTTGGCGTCGACCTTGAGCTGCTCGCCGTCGCCCTCTCCGGTCCCGCCGCCCTGGACGTCGATCAACAGCGCATCGGTTTGATCTTCGAGCACGATGTTGATGACGCCCGAGATAGCATCCGATCCGTATTGGGCCGAGGCGCCGTCACGCAACACCTCGATACGCTTGATCGCCGCTGTCGGGATGCCGTTTAGATCGACACCCACCGTGCCGCGGCCGAACGTGCCGTTGACGTGCACCAGCGCACTCGGGTGGCGCCGCTTTCCGTTGACCAGCACCAACACCTGATCCGGTCCCAGGCCACGTAGGCTGGCCGGGTTGATGTGATCCGTACCGTCGGAAATCGTCTGATGCGACGCGTTAAAGCTCGGTATCGCCACCGCAAGCAGCTGATTGACCTCGGTCTGACCGGAGATCTCGATCTCTTCCGCTGATATCACATCGACCGGCACCGGCGTGTCGACCTCGCTGCGCGTGGTTCGCGAACCGATCGCGACGATCTGTTCGGCCAGCAGTGGCGCCGGAGCCAACGTGAAATCGATTGAGATCGTCTGATCTGGCTCGACGATGACCTGCTGCTCCGCGGATTGGTGAGCGAACGAGCGCGCCCGGAGCGTATAGACCCCGGATGGCGCCGAGAGGCGATACTCACCGAGGTTGTTCGTCACCGCACCCCGGGCGGTACCGACAATCGATACGTCGGCGCCGGGAATCACTTCCCCATCTTCTGTGGTGATTGTTCCTACGATGACGCCTTGCTGGGCAAGGGCTTGGGTGGGTGCGAGTACTAACAGGCTGGCAAAAACGACGTTCCAAAGGATGAACCCGAACGTTCGTCGTGTCATTAAGCACCTCCCTGGTGTACGACCCCTCTGTCAGATTGGCCTGATTATGAACAGAAAGGCGTACTTGCGTCAAGAAACGCCCTAATGTCCACCGCAACGGCGCTATCGGAGTAGGCAAACACGGGGTTGACCTCGATTTCCGAGATTCCGGGGTGAGATTCAAAGCAGCTCGCGAGACTCAGGGTGAGATCGACAAGCGCCTCGTGGTCGGCCGGGGGGCGACCGCGGTATCCGCCGAGGATGGGCGCGACCGAAGGGTCGCTAAACATCGTAGCGACCTCGCTGGCAGTCACCGGAAGGACGCGGATCGCGGGATCACCAAACAACTCGACCGCCACACCACCGGGGCCGACTACGACGACGGGACCAAACTCGGGATCGCGACGGATCCCGATCAAGAGCTCGGCGATCGGGGGATCGAGCATCGCCGACACCAGTGCGCCGCGAACGTCGGGCTCGAGGCTCCGCGACGCTGCGTACGCTCGCACCCCCGCGGTGACTCGCGTGTATGCCTCGCTCGCGGCTGGGCCGCCAATCACGTCGAGCGCCACGCCACCGGCTTCGGTCTTGTGCGAGACGGTCGCCGAGACCACTCTGACCGCTACCGGGCCACCAATCTCGTCGGCTACCTGGGCGGCTTCTTCCGGCGATCGGCACAAGGTCGCCGGGACGATCGGGACGCCCGCTTCGGCAGCGATCGTCCGAGCCTCGGGCTCCGTCAGAACCGTACGCCCCTCGGCCCGCACCGCGGCGATAACGGGTGATTCGGGTGCCTGCGAGTTTCGACCCCGCGGGGTCCGGCTCGCGATCAGGTCCGCGGACGATCCGTCGCCCAAGACTTGACCGCAAAGCGCTGTCGAAGCGATCGCGCGCACCGCGACCTCGAGCGAGTCGACGACCATGATGCCGGCCGCCAACAACCGTTTGAGAGCCTCCGTTCTATGGGTAGCAAAGAGCGTGTGAACGACGAGTGGCCGGCGAGCTTCGCGGACGATCTCGATCATCGCGCTGGCGGCGTCAGACTCCGGCTCGGCCAGCTCTTCGGCGAACCGAATCGCATAACCACCAAACAGCCCAGCTGTGAGAACACCACCGACCGCAGGATCTTCATAGATCGTCTCCAGGGCAGCGGTGAAGACCTCGGGCGACGTGTCTGCCGCGCCAGCCAGGTCAACCGGGTTGCGAACACTCGCTGCCGGACCCAGCAAAGACCGTAGCCGGTCACGCGTTTTCTGCGACAGCTCGGCTCGCGGTACGTCCAGCGCGGACAACGCATCTGCGGCCAACGTCGCGTGGCCGCCGCCGTCGGCCAACACCGCGACGCCCTCACCCGAGGGGATCGGCGGTTGCTCGGCTAGCGTCATTCCCACCGGTAACAGCTCGTCGGTGCGCTCGACCTCGATCACTCCCGCCTGCCGCATCGCAGCACGAAACACCGGGTACGCGCCGGCAACTACGCCGGTGTGCGATCGGGCCGCTTCGCGACCTGACTCGCGCCGGCCCCCTCTAAGCACCACGATCGGTTTGTTCCGACTCACACGAGACGCGGCCTCGAGGAATCGGCGCCCGTCTCGGAACCCTTCGACATACATGAGGATCGCCTGGGTATGTGACTCGTCAGCCAGGTACTCGAGACACTCGTGAAACGCGACATCGCACTCGTTCCCGACCCCGATGTACACCGACACACCGCGCCCAAACGACGCGGCTTCGGTCATGAGCGCCAAACCGATGTTTCCGGATTGCGCGACTATCGCCAACCCACCGGCCGGTATCCCATCCGCACCCACCAGGTTTAGTCCGATCGCGGTGTTGAGAACGCCGGAGGTGTTGGGGCCGACGACGCGGATCCTGTTGTCCTTCGCTACGGCTGCGATTTTCCGCTCGAGCGCCTCCCCCTCCGCACCCGATTCCCTGAATCCCACTGCCGGTACGACCGCACCGCGAATTCCCACCTCGCCGCACCGCTCGAGGATTCCCGGCACGGTTTCGGCGCGCGTGGCGATAAAGGCCAAGTCGGGTGAGTCATCGAGTTGATCGATCGAGGTCGCGACGGGCAAGCCCAACATCTCGCCGCCGTCTGGGTGCACGGGATAGATCCCGCCGCCAAAGCCGGCTCGCTGGAGCGCGCGAATCACCTGGTAGCCGCGCTTCTTGGCGTTCCGGGATGCGCCGATCACCGCCACCGAGCGCGGCTCGACAATCGCTTGAAGTGGGTTTGTCACATCGTCCCGATCGGACGGCTCGAGTCGAGCTACTCGACGCGCTCCCAGTAATCGACGAACTCACCCTCCACGCTCGCGGTCACCTTATCGCCCTCGTAGACGACTCGCGGCTCATCGAACAACGGCAGGTCAAACTCGATTCTCCCGTTCTCGATGTTGACCGAGCTGCCACCGCTGACCTGAGAGAAATCGTAGGTCATACCCGTGCCGCCGATCTCGTCGTTCGCCATGTGAAAGATGTTCGTCTCGGAGTATCCGTCTTCGGTCAGCGTGTACTTCCGAATCGTGGAAATGGAAGTCGTTTTCCCCTCTGCATCCTTCCAGTAGATGTTGAAGTTCCGAAGGGTCTTGGTGTACGTGAGCAGACCGTCGAGAGCCGGCGGTTCAATCCGGGTGCCGTCCGGGAGATCGCGCGCGACCAGCCGGTACGTCCCCTCGATGCTCGGCGCCTGGCCCGCTGCCGGCGCTCCCGAGATCACAACAAGAACCAAAGAGAGAGCAACAACCCCCAAGAGCTGCTTCATGTCCAACCTCCAAGTTAGCCCCACAAAAACACGACTGTTGAAATTAGTCCCCAGTGAACCGCGGCGGCCGCTTTTCGCTGAAGGCACGTTGACCTTCCTCCCAATCGGCTGACGCCAGACAATCGAGCAGCGCGTCGGCTTCGAGGGACAACGCGGTTTCCGAGTCGACATGGCGTGCCTTGTCCAGCAGACGCTTGGCCAACGCCAGCGACAACGGCGCCCGGGTCGCGAGCTCCTCGGCCAACGAATGAGCCACCTCGAGCACGCGATCGGCGGGCACGGCACGATTGGCGAGCCCCATCTCGGCGGCGTCCCGGCCGGAGAAGAACTCGGCCAGCATGATGAGCTCCTTAGCGCGTGTCAGCCCGATCCGTTGGACCAGCGTGTACGTCGTCCCACCGCCGACAAACGTGCCAAAGGCCAGCTCGGGGAACCGCAGCTTGGCGTCCTCGGCGACGATCACGAGATCGCACGCCAGCGCCAGCTCCAAGCCGGCACCAACGGCCGCGCCATTGACGGCCGCAACGATCGGCTTGGACAAAAGCTGCAATCGCCGGTGCACGCGTTGACCGACTTCGACGTACGCCCCGCGGGTGCCAGCGGTGTCGCCTGCGCCATGTTCCTTCAAGTCCGCCCCGGCGCAGAATGCACGCCCCGCACCCGTCAAAATCACCGCGCGCACCGTGGCGTCGGTTTCGATCGCGTCGAGCGCGTCCGTCAGCTCGTCGTACAGCGACAAGCTGACGGCATTCAGACGATCGGGGCGGTTGAGCGTGATTGTCGCAACCGCACCCGTCATTTCGACGACTACTGGGCCGGACGCAGAGGTCACGACAGCACGACTACGACTCCGCCGGCACCGGCTTGCGGAACTTGAGCAGATAGCGGTCCATCTTGTAGCGCCCTTCCTGAAAGCCCGACTTGGTATGGTCATCGTCGGGATTGGCCAGCATGTCCGATGTCTCGGCCAGCTCAAAGCCGCCATTCTCGAAGTCTTCGATCACTACCGACGCATTGAGACGGTGAGTTTCTTCGTCCCATCCGGGCCGATCGGTAGCGACGTCCACGATCCCAACGACTCCGCCCGGCTTGAGGCACCGAAGCAGGTCGGCCACGGTCTCCTCGCGCGAGTACTCCTCGAACACCCACTCGACGTCGTGGTAGTTGCGGACGATGACCACGGCGTCCAGGCTGGCATCAGGAACGTCGGCGAAACGAGATACGACCTCGACGTTCTCGAGTCCCCTCTCTGCTACACGCTTGCGAAGGGTGACATCGATCGCTTCCGGGACACCCTCAAACGTCAGGCCCTCAATAAACTCGAGAATGCTGACTACTCGCCCCTCATCGCCCACGAGTCGGGATAGCAGGTGGGTGTTGTACCCCGTGCCCGGATACGCGTCGCCGACCGTCATCCCTGGCACGATGCCGACCCAGCTGTAAACATCGATTGGCCTGCGGTACTCGTCCTGATCGCGCTCGGCCTGAGTCCGGAGCTCGTCCCCCAGGACGGATGCATCCAGCGACACCATCTCCTCTTGGCCCACCGCGACACCACCGGCAGCGAATAAGACCAATAGCGCGAGCGGAAGCGATCTCCTGTACAAACGTTTCATGCTTGTGCCTCCTTCTACTAGATCAGTTGTCACGCCGTGACCACCTCTACACTGAGACGCGGTTCGATCTGGTCGCGATCAATGAGCGCAGGCCAGAAGGCGACGATCTCTTGAACCCGCGGGCGACCGCCAGCGAAACCGGTAACGCTCGGTGGACCCGAGAGAATTAGCGGCGCGATTTCACGCGTAAACCGGTCGACCGGTGCGCGCTCGGCGGCCCTGACCGCAACTCGAAGCTCGACCTCGGGAACGTCATCGGCCGGCGGACCGGCCAGTTCGCCGTGGGTCGCGTTCCACCCAACGAACTCAGTTCGGATGACGTCGAACGCCAAACCCAGTCGTTCCAATCGCTCGCGCAACACCTGATCCGCGCGTTGCGCTTTCGCGACCGCGTCGGGCCAGGCGTAGATCAGCGTTCCCACGGCTTTGAACCCGGCGCTGTAGCTAATCGACACCTTGAGCTGATCGGTCCGAGGCGCCCCTTTAACCCCCGAAACCTTAACCCGGTCTGGCCCATCGGCGTCGAGCAAGATCGTCGTAAAGTCCGCTACGCCATCGGGCGTGATGTACTCGGTCGGGTCGCCCATCTCGTACAGGATCTGCTCCTTGACGATCGCCGGCGTGATGCGACCGCCTGTGCCGTCGTGCTTGGTCAGAACGAAGGCCCCGCTCGACTCTGCCTCGACGATCGGATAACCGATATCGGCTAGATCGGGGATCGATTCCCAATCGACCAGACAGTTACCGCCCGACGCCTGCGCGCCGCACTCGTTGATGTGGCCGGCCACGATACCGTTCGCGATCCGGTCCCAGTCATCCGGGGCCCAGCCAAACTCGTGGATCATCGGCCCGTAGGTGAGCGCGGTATCAGTGGATCGACCGGTTACTACCACCCGCGCGTTCTGCTTCAACGCTTCGACGATCGGTGCGGCGCCGATGTAGGCGTTGGCGCTTTGTACTCTGTCCAGCACCTCCGACAGCGGGCGGCCGTCGTCCATGTTGGTGAGCGCGTGTCCACCGTCGATCAGCTCGGGCAACCGATCGAGCATATCGTCGCCGATCACGGTGCCGATTTTGAGTCGCCCGCTGACCCCCGCCTCGCGCGCCGCCTCTATCAATCCGTCGCGGCATGCCTCGATGTTGACCCCGCCGGCGTTCGACAAGACGCGGATGTCGCGCTCCACGATGTCGGGGAAGATCTCCTGCAAGAGCGGAACGAAGTCACGAGCGTACCCCTGCGACGGATCGCGTGAACGCTGTTTTTGCATGATCGACATGGTCACTTCAGCCAGGTAATCGAGCATCAGGTAGTCGATCGGTCCGCGGCGGACCTGCTCGATCGGGGCGTCCAGGCGGTCGCCCCAAAACCCCTGACCACACGCGATGCGGATCGTTTCGCGACCCATGAGTGGCGAAGCTATACTCGCCTATTCGGCCACGCGAAAAACTTTCTTTAGGGCGAGGGCCCAGCGGCGATCGTGTCAGCCGGCGCCGGCGCCCACGGCCCGCGCTGAAACTGTGGCCGCGGCCACAACATCCCACCCAAGACGATGGCAAACGCCGCAGCCGCGAACAGGATCAAAAGGACTATTCGCTTCGACATCAGAGGCCGGCGTACCAGTCGTACCCCTGGTCCTCCCAGTAACCACCGGTACGGTGCGAAAGAAAGTTGATCTCGGTCAGGTATTTTACGCTCTTGTAACCGTACTTGAGGCTCGAGTACAACCGCGCCGGTGCGCCGTGGCCGGGGTCGAGCAGCGCGCCGTTCATGCCGACGGCGATGAGTGTCTGCGGATGGAGCGCGGTCTCGCGGTCCCAGCTCGACCAGTACCCGTCGTCGAACGAGCGGAAGTCGACGTATTTCACCGCTGGGTCGACGCCGACCAGCTCCGCCAGGTGCGAAAGCTGAACGCCGCTCCACTCGGCCACACCCGTCCAGCCCTCGATGCAGTAATGACGCACCCGCGTCGTCGTCATCGGCATTCTCAACAAGTCGTCCAGCGACAACGACAGCGGTCGCCCGACCATTCCGCCGATCTCGAGCCGCCACGCAGCGGGGTCGGTCATCGGAACGGAGTCGCTGATGTAGTACGTCGGGAACGTGGCGGTCTCGCTGCCCGGCGGATAGAGCTTGGCGCTGCGTCTTGGCGTCGTCAGCGCTTTCTGCAGCAGCTCGTTCGGGTTCCACCACCACTGCAGCACGTCGACCATCGGCCCGCCGCGCCAGCCGCAGCCGGCGGTCCACAGACCAATCGCGCTCGCACCCGCCAGCTTTAGGAACTGCCGTCGATCCGACTCGCGCCGCTTATTCTCCATCCGGCTTCTCCCGGTACGCGCCGACGATCATCGAACGCGTCGACTCGCGATCGACGATCAG
The DNA here is from genome assembly GCA_039589035.1 of Gemmatimonadota bacterium. Classification (GTDB taxonomy): domain Bacteria; phylum Gemmatimonadota; class Gemmatimonadetes; order JACCXV01; family JAHWKZ01; genus CAMYLR01. The sequence continues at coordinate 18,170 of JBDHIC010000005.1, forward strand.
CGTCATGAACAAGTGCACCGCCAGGAACGCGACGAATGCCCACACGATCAGAAAGTGCCAGAACCGGGCCCACGCGTAACCGCCGATGATGTCGGCCAGGAACGGAAGCGAGACCGGCTTCCAGAGCGCAAAGCCGGTGAACACCGCCAACGCGCCCAGCGTCATCGTTCCGCTGTACGAGAGTTTCTGGAGCCCGTTGTACATCTCGTACGGCGGTTTGTCTTTGCGTAGCCGCAGGTAGTAGAGATGCATGTGCCACGCGCCCTTGACGTCGCGCAACCGGAACCAGCGACGGCGCCACTCGCCGCTGGCGAGCTGGTACCCACCGTACACGAGCCCGTTGACGATGAAAAACCACATGAGGAAGAAGTGCCAGCGCAGGCCACCGGCCAACCAGCCGCCCAGCCGCACCGCTTCGGGGAAGCGAGAACCGGCAAACGGGTAACAGCAAAACGTTCCGCCGCGCTCGGCAAAGGCGGGGTAGGCGTGGAAGATCTGTAACCCGCTGGCGATCATGCCGAGCAACAGGACGGCGTTTAGCCAGTGCGTGGCGCGGATGATCCGTGGTTGATAGAACTTGATCTTACGTTCCAACGTCGATCACCATCGGTTCGAGGATTGACCGTGACCGCGAACCCCAATATGGTCACACCGAAACACGCTGGCTAACCGATCCGCTGAGGGGAGGGTGAAGATGCAACGACCACGAATGATCGATCCGATCGGAGCGACTCTGCTCTTAGCCATCGCGGCTTGTGCGCCTGCACCGGAGGGTCCGCCGGCCACAGAGGAGCCACCCGGATTGCTTCCCGAGCCAGTCGTCACGTATCAGGGTGGCGAGACGGACGAAGCCCGCGTCGAGCACGGAGAGCTCATCGTCGATGTCGACGAAGCGAGGTTGGCCTTGCACGCTCAGCATCACCCGCACGGCGTGATCGAGACGCGCCGCATTCCTGGCTCGTTCGAACCGTCGGCGATGACCGAGCGCGGCGATCTCGCGTTGTCGAAAGACGATCTCGTGGTCATCAATCCCGGCCCCGGCGAGTACGTCCATGTCATGGAAGGCCAGCGCCACGGGTACCTCAACCTGACCGTCCGGATCACCTACACCGCGCCCGGTGGAGCCCCGCCGATGCACACTCATCTAGGGGAAGAGGCCCACGTACTGACCAGCGAGCAGAAGATCTTGTACGCCCTGGGTGACGATATCTTCGAGATGACGGGGCCCTACATCGTCAATATCCCGCCGATGGTGCCGCACTCGTTCCAGAACTTGGACGATCAGGTTGCAGAGCTGGTGGTGATCTTCCCAACGAACGTGTGGGAGTACGACGTGCTCAACTACTTCCCGTTCGCGGATCTCGAGTAGTCGGCTAGACCCCGACCGGCAGCACGAACGGACCGATGTGCGGGCCCGAGTTGTGGAGTGACGCCCAAAGCGCGAACGCCAGCCGGTCGCGCATCGTCTCCGGCGCCAACACGGCGTCGACAAAGCCCCTGGCCGCGGCAACCCGCGCGTCGAGCTCGTGCTCGTAGTCCTCGAGCACGGCATCGATCCGTGCCTTGAGATCGGCGTCGGGCTCGGCGTTCTCCTCAGCCAACCGCTTTAGCTCGGGCGCAAACAAGGCCTGCACCGCGCTCTCGCCTTCCATCACACCCATGCGGCCGGTCGGCAGCGTGAAGATGAAGTCGGGGTCAAACCCCTGGCCCGCCATCGCGTAGTAACCGGCTCCGCTGGCATGATTGATCGTCAACACGAGCTTGGGCACGGTGGCGGTCGCCATCGCTTCGACAAAATCCGCGCCGGCGCGGATGATGCCGCTGTGCTCGGCTTCGGTGCCGACCATAAAACCCGAGACGTCTTGCACGAACAACATCGCCGTGCGGTGACGGTTCAGGTTCTCGAGGAAGTAGGCCACTTTCTGGGCCGACTCCGTGTAGATGATCCCGCCAAATCGGGGTGCCGCTCCCTCGCGCGGGAAGAAGCCACGCGCGTTGGCGATCACGCCGATCGGCATGCCCTGGAGGTGTCCGGTCAGACAGATCATCTCGGGCGCCAGATCCTCCTGGAATACGTCCCAGCGGCCCTCATCGAGTAAGCAGCTCAAGAGCTCGGTCATGTCGTACGGCTGGCGGTGATCCTCGGGCAGGATGTGAAATAGCTCTGACGGCTCGCGACCCGGCATCGCGGTCCAGTCGTGGGTGTAACGGGGCTCCGCGTAAGGCAGCTCGGCGATCAGCTCGCGGATGCGTTCGATGCACGCCTCGTCGTTTTCGACCCGGTAGTGCGCCACGCCGCTGATCTCGGTGTGAACCCGGGCACCGCCCAACTCCTCGGAGCCCACCGATTGGCCGGTCGCCCCCTTGACGAGATTGGGACCGCCGAGGCCCATGAACGACGTCCCTTCGACCATCAGAATGACGTCCGACAACGCCGGCAGATACGCCCCACCGGCGATGCACTGGCCCATGACGGCAGAGATCTGTGGCACCTTTAGGTAGTGCCGCATGATCGAGTTGTAGTAGAAGATCCGGCTCGCCCCGTACTGGCCCGGGAAGACGCCACCCTGATACGGCAGGTTTACGCCGGCCGAATCCACCAGATAGACGATCGGGATCCGACACCGCATCGCGATCTCCTGCGCGCGCAGCATCTTCTTGATCGTCTCTGGCCACCACGAGCCAGCCTTGACGGTGGCGTCGTTGGCGACCACCACGACTGGCCGTTCGGCAACCTGGGCGATGCCGGTCACGACCCCCGCCGCCGGTGCTTGCCCATCGTATTGGTCATGCGCCACGAGCAACCCGATCTCGAGAAAGCGGCTCCCCGAGTCGCGCAGCATCTCGACCCGCTCTCGAGCGGTGAGCTTGCCCTTGGAGTGCTCGCGCTCGATCCGCTCGGCGCCGCCGCCCTCCCGAAGTCGGGCTTCAAGCTCGCGGAGCTCTCTGGTCAGTTGCTTGAGACGCCCGTCCGCCATGTTAGTCGACGACCTCGTAGCCTGGCGCCGTCGGGATCACCGTTGCGCCGGGTGCGATCTGGCGACCCTCGAAGTAGCCGGCGATCTGGTCGGAGATTCCATACTTGCCGCTCGCTCGCCGACGCTCGTTCAGCAAGCGCCAGATATTCCACTCGTCATGGCTTCCGAGACTGAAGTTGGCGCCAGCGCGAATTGTGTAGTAGCGGAAGAAGTTGTTTCGCCGCTCCACGCACTCCGCTTTCACAGCGTCGCCTTCCAAAGGGGTGCCATCGGCAGCATGAAACGGGGGGTCGAATGCGGCACGGAAGTCCTCGTCCATGGCGTACTTGCGGGCAAAGTACTCCTCGACACCGGCGGTCCAGGTGCGCGAACCGCCTTCGGTAAAGAAACCCCGCACGTCGCTGGGGCTCATAAAGTAGAACGCGTCCCACCTTCGGCCGGTGTTGTCGACATTGTCTTCGACCATGATGCGTGTCCACATCCGCATGTAGTCGCCACCGCTGGGTGGAGACTCAGCGAACAACCGATCGACATCGATCGAGACCCCACGCTCCTTTGACAGGGCTTCGGCGTGTCGGTTCATGAGCCCTGTCCCCTCTTTCGATTCCATCTGGTAGCGGGCCGGGTTCAGCACCCAAAACCGATGCCCCCAATCCTCCATGATTCGACGCGATACATGATCGGCAATCTCGACATTGGTCGAAAAGTGGCTCCCGGCGCGACCGCTCAGCGGCGTGCTGAGAAAGACCATGACGTCGTCTGCGGCCTTGGCTCGGGCGATGTCGTACTCGAGAAGGGCGATCTGGCGCTCGAAAAGATCGTACCAGATGCCGGCCTGCCACCGGTACTGCATCGGAAAACCCTCGACCGGAAAACCCGTTTCGTGTGTTGCTTCGCTTGTCATTCGGCTTCGTTCCTCGTCACTCGTTCTGGTCGCTCCGATTGGAACGACAGATTAGATCGCGTTCAGCGTCGTGACCATCGACAACGGGCGGGTCCAGGACTACCCTTTTTGCGCCTCCAGGCACCGTCTTTCTCTCGCGGGGTCGCGATATGACGTGGGAAATTCTCTTCGTATTTGCGATCATTTTGATCGCGCTAGCGCTGTTTATCACCGAGCGTTACGCGGTCGATCAGGTGGCGCTGGTAATCCCGGTGGTCCTGCTGCTGGCGGGGATCCTGTCGCCCGCAGAGGCGCTGTCCGGGTTCAGCAACGAAGCCACCATCACCGTGGCGGCGATGCTTTGCCTGTCGCTGGGCCTCGTCAAGACGGGCGCCGTCGCGACGATCGGGCGGTGGGCCCAGAACGCACCGCTCGGCGGGCCACGCCTGCGACTGATCGTCCTTTCTCTCGTCGTCGCCGGGGTCTCGCCGTTTCTCAACAACACCGCGGTCGTGGTCGTCTTCCTACCGGTGTTCCTGGCGTTGGCCCAGCGCGACAACCAACCGCCATCGCTGTACCTCATGCCACTGTCGTTCGCCGCCATTCTGGGCGGCACGATCACCCTGCTGGGCACGTCGACCAACTTGCTCGTCTACGGTCTCATCCACTCGCGCGGTTTCGAGGAGCTGTCGATGTTCTCGATCGCGCCGCTGGGTTTGATCTTTACCGCGGTCGGCCTGGCGTACCTCTTCACCGTCGGCCGCTCGCTGCTCCCGCGCCGCGCCGGGATGACCGACCTGACGGGCAAGTACGAGGTTCGCTCGTTCGTGACGGAGCTCACGGTTCGCCAGGGCTCACCGGCGGTCGGCCGATCGTTGGGCGAGCTGAAATGGGGTTCCGAGTTCGACGTTTCAATCCTCGGACTCCGGCGCCGGCAACGTACCCTCTGGAGTCCGGGACCCAACCGGCGTCTGATGGTCGGCGATACCCTGTTCGCCAAGGGCCATCACGAGGATCTCTTGTGGCTGGCGATCAAGCAGGGGTTGGCAATGCCCATGCCAGCCGTAGGCCCGGACCTGGAGTCGGAGGACGCGCACCTGGCGGAGGTTCTGGTCGCGCCGGGCGCGTCGGTGGTCGGTCGAACCCTGGCCGGAGCCCGGTTTCAGCAACGATACCACGCCACCGTGCTGGCAGTTCAGCACCTGGGTGCGACGATTCGCACGCGGCTGCCACATGTGCGCCTGGAGGCGGGTGACCTCCTGCTCGTCCACGGGACCGCGCCCGACCTGGACGCATTGGTCGAGGAAACCGGGCTCGTACCGCTGGGCGCCGTCCGACGACCGACCAAACCGCGACCGCGGGCGTTATTCGCCGTGGGTGTTCTCATCGCCGTTGTCGCTGTGGCCGGACTCAACTTGCTGCCGATCATGACCGCTGCGCTGACCGGCGTGCTGCTCATGGTCTTCACGCGCTGCGTGCGACTCGAGGAGATATACGCCGAGCTAGACTGGATGGTGATCTTCTTGCTGGCCGGCGTCATCCCACTGGGAGTGGCGATGGACAAGACGGGCGCGGCCCAATGGCTGGCGGACGCAGTGGCCGCGTCGGTGGGTCCATTTGGTCCGCACTTCACGGTCGCTGCGTTTTACTTGCTGACGTCGCTGCTCACCTCGGTCATGTCGAACAACGCCACAGCGGTTGTATTGACGCCGATCGCGCTACTCACCGCAGCCGATCTGGGGATGAACCCGTACGCATTGGTGGTAGCGGTTATGTTTGGCGCTTCGGCGTCTTTCATGACGCCGGTCGGATACCAGACCAACACGTTGATCTACGCTCCCGGTGGGTACCGGTTCTTCGACTTCCTCAAGGTCGGCACGCCGCTCAACTTTTTGCTGCTCGTCACAGCGACGATACTGATTCCGCTGTTCTGGCCGTCGTAGGGTTAGTCGACCAGCTGCCGAAAAAGGCTCGACTCGCGTTGAAAAAACCCTTGCGTGTGGAACGAGTCGGGTAGACCGAACAACTCGTAGTCGAGATGGTGACAGAACTCGTGGAGCAGGGTCCGCAGAAACGTTCGGTAGGCGACCACTTTGCGGCGCGCGGCGGTACGCATCCACAAGTCGATCTTGGCCGGCGCACCATCGTCGGTGGCCTCGTACAAGCCGTGGAGCTCGCTGTTCGGATTGGACGGCCGCACGGCCAGCACTCGCACCGCCACACGTGATACCGAGAGGTCGTTCGCGAGCTCGTCTGCCAGCGATTGGCAGGCGTCCCTGATCGGGCCTCGCTTACCAGCGGCCAGCTTGGTCTGGATGTCCTCGGCCAGCGGTCGCAGCGGTTTGGGCGAGGCCAACTCGACCTCGGTGATCGAGTCGCTCTTGTCGTAGATCGCCTGTTCGCGGCGGGTCAGCTTGGCGTAGTAGCCGAAACGGGCGGTCACCGACCTAGACGACGACGCTACCGAACAGAATCAGCGCCGCCGCAAAGCCAAAGATTGGAGCGCACAACTTGTACGGCAACGGTGAAGCCTTGGCTCCGGTAAACAAGCTCACCGCGGCCATGCCCAACAGAAAAATGGCCGACATTCTGTAGACGATTATGGATCCGTACTCTGACGGGGTTCCCCAAACGGTAGTGACCGACACTAGTGCGGCGACAAAAACTAGCGTGACACCTTCGAGGATCCACTCCATCGTCAGGACGTAACGGTTGTCGTCAGTGAGCGGCTCGAAACCGGCTACCACCGGTCCGGTCTTCACTAGATGCATCACCCCCCAGAATGCGATCATTGCGGACCCTGCCAACAGGAGCCACTGCGACAGCAATTGAATCACCTCCTGGTTGCGTTACCGACTCTTTATGTTCTCTACCCGTTCTGGTCCAACGTAGACGTTGAACCCGTCCGGCTTGGTGAAGCCGATGAGCGTCATGTTGAACTGGCGGGCGACATCGACCGCCAGGCTGGATGGGGCGCCGACGGCGACCACCATCGGGATTCCGGCGGCTAGCGCTTTCTGCATGATCTCGAACGATGTCCGCCCGCTGACCGCCAGAAAG
>JBDHIC010000006.1:0-23070 GCA_039589035.1 Gemmatimonadota bacterium
CGAGCCGCAGATCGTCGACGACGACTCGATCGCCGTCATCCGCCGAGATCCTCTCAGCAAACCGGTCGAGCCATAACTCCGGGTCGTAGTTGCGCCCAACTGTGCCTATCTCTTGAAGCAATCGCCGGCCTCGATCGTCCTTCGCACCGTCCCAACCGAACGATTCGGTCGCGATTTGCTTGATCGGGTCGGCGAGCGCGTACTTTCGAAAACCGTAGCGCTCCACCAGATAGTCCGCGACGGTCGTCTTGCCGACCTGCATTCGACCACCCACGGCGAGTCGCGCAACTCGCGCTCCCTTGTGGTGACTCTCAGCCCGGCTACCTTCCGTTGCCGCCATGGTTGCTCAAACTACCGTCCCGGCGATCGCGATCCACGATCTACACAAGCACCGACCACCATTCACATTCTGACCGGACTGGTGACCCTCGAACGCGGGTCCGTCGATGTATTCGGTCGCGATGTCGCTCGCGATTATCGGTTCACCCGCCGTGCGATCGGGCTGGCCCCCCAGGAGTTCAACTTCGATCGCTTCTTCCCGGTGCGTGAGATCCTGGAGCTCCAGGGCGGGTACTACGGCGTTCCCAAGCGTCGTGCCACGCGCCGGGCCGACGAGTTGCTCGAGCTCTTTGGACTAGCCTCCAAGGCGGACGACAAGGTGCACAAGCTCTCAGGCGGCATGAAGCGCCGGCTGCTGATCGCCAAGGCGATGATGCACGAGCCCGAGATCTTGATCCTCGACGAGCCGACCGCCGGCGTCGATGTCGAACTTCGGCGCACGCTCTGGACGTACTTGCGCCAATTGAGCGAGCAGGGCACGACAATTCTGCTGACTACACACTACATCGAGGAAGCCGAGGCGTTGTGCGACGAGGTCGCGATCATCGATTGCGGTCGGATCGTGGCCCAGGGATCCCCCCAGCACCTGATCGAGACGAGCGGTGGCCGGCATCTGGAGATCGTGCTCACCGAGCCGCCCGCTGACGGGTTGCCCCCCGCGATAACGACCCGCGACTACGTCCTCGACGGAGCCAAGCTCATCGTGACCGCTGATCGGCCGCGGCAATTCGTGGCCGAGGCGCTTCAGGCGCTCTACGAAGCCGGGCTCATGATCAACGAGGTGAGGATCGTCGAGTCGAGCCTTGAGGAGGTGTTTATCCAGCTCACCGAGCGCGCCCAGAAAGGCGAGTCACATGCGGTATAGTCGCGAGTGGGCGATAGGCTTCTGGACCCTAACCGGTCGCGAGGTGGGGCGGTTCATGAAGCTCTGGAAGCAGACCGTTTTTCCGCCCATCCTTTCCGCGTTGCTGTACATCCTGATCTTTGGCGAGGCGCTCGGCTCGCGGATTCGACTCATCGACGGCTACGCGTACACCGAGTACATCCTGCCCGGATTGGCGATGATGGGCGTGTTGACGAGTGCCTATTCGAACAGCTCGACGTCGCTGTTCGTGGCTCGTCACGAGAAGTACATCAACGACATCCTGGTCGCTCCGTTATCGTACTGGGAGATCGTGCTGGCCTACACGTTGGGGGCGATGGCGCGTGGGCTCGTGGTAGGCGTGTTGATCCTCGCGGTCGGGGTCCTCGTGGCGGATCTGCCGATCACCCACGCCTCGATGGTGGTCGCGTTCCTGGTGGTCGTCAGTGCGCTGTTGGCGTGCGCCGGGCTGGTCATGGCGTTGTGGTCGGAGTCGTGGGATCAGGTAGCGCTGCTGCTCAATTTCATCATCACGCCGATGGTGTTCTTGGGCGGCGTGTTTTACTCGATTCACATGTTGCCCCCGTTCTGGTACCGAGTCACGCTGTTCAACCCGATCTTCTACATGATCAACGGGCTGCGGTACGGCGTGCTTGGCGTCGCCGACGCGTCGCCGGCGCTATCGCTGGCGCTGACGGGCGGAATGGCGGCCGCGGTGTTCGTCCTAACGGTGTACTTGTTCCGGATCGGGTACGGGCTCAAGGCTTAAGAGCAAGCCATCAACTGTCGCCTCTTCCTAGGGTTCTTTTTGCAGCTCTCGCCAACAAGAGAATTAGCACAATCGCGGCCGTGGACACCCCAATGACTGAGAGGATCTTGCCCAGGCTTTCCCTCACCTCATCGATTGAGAGCAGATCGAGGATGGCCAGATTGATGATCACGGCGCAGGCAAAAACCACGATCGCCATCCCGATGACTACGATTCTCTTAAGCATCGCTATCCTCCTCTACGGATTGGCGAAATTCTAAACCGGCTCGTTGGGCCTTCTCCAACATCGTTGGTGTGACGCCGCCCATACGCGTCAGCAGATCGATGCGCTCTTCGATCGGGGGATGGGACGACAAGACACGGTCGAGAAAGCCGTCGCCTTGCGACCGGGGATTCACGATATAGAGGTGAGCCAGCGCTGGATTGACCTCCATTCTGGCGTTTCCCGCCACCCCTATCTTGGCTAGAGCGCTCGCAAGACCCGCCGGGTACCGGGTCAACAGCGCAGCGTCCGCGTCTGCCAGAAACTCCCGCTCGCGGGAGACCGCTCTAAGAAAGAGCGTCCCGACCGCAGGGGCACCCACCAGGGCATAGATCGGCAGCAACATGAGAACGAGGATCAGAATACCAAAAGCGGTGTCTTCGACGAGCAGGCTGAGAACAACTTGAACCATTAACACCCCCGCGATCACGAACGGAAACCCGACAACGATAAGAGCTATGATACACCCCATCGGTGGTGCGCCGACCGCTTGGAACGGCCGGCCGGCGATTCGGAACAACACCCTGATACTCAACAGCGGCAGCCACATGAGCATGACCAACGCAGCCACGACCGTGCTCAGTCGGACGTCGTAGTTACCGATCTGCGAGAGCTCTTGGGCCACGACACCTTCGAGCTCCCGATGATCCAAGGCATCCAGCAAGCCTCGCGTCACCACTAGCGAGGCCCGCTCTGGATCGAGGCCGGTGGAAAAGGCGTTGGTGGCGGTCGATCCGATGATCGCCAGCCGTGGCTGCGGAAGGCCTGCCCCGATGCACAAGTTCTCGACGATCCGGCTCAGTGAGCGCTCTTCACCAGACTCGAGCGGTCGAGCGTGGGAAATCATCGAGACCAACCGCGACGAATAGCGATAGGTCAAGTACGCGGCGGCGAAAACCAGACCCAGCGCCAAGATCCCGCCCACTGCGATGACCATGTATGGATCGTTCACGATCGTTTCCCGCCCGACCGTCAGGAACATCATCGGGCCGAGCACGATCATGCCCGTCATTTGATGACCCACGTACAAGGCGGCGGGTAACGACACGAGCGCGAAAGACACCAAAAGGAGGATCGTCTTGCGTCGATTGGTGTCGATCCGGTCGTAGATGAGAACGGGTTCTTGAAACCCCGTTTCCATCCGCTACGTCACCGGGGGTGAAGGCGGCTCCGGCGACGGGGGCTCAGGGGGTGGGGTAAAGCTTACGTCCACGTCCACCCGCGCCTCTTCCTCGGCTTCAAAGAATTCAAATCGCTCGAAGTTCATTACCCTGGCGATTACGACATTGGGAACGGATCGAATACCAGCGTTGAACTCAGCCGCGTTGCGGTTATAGAACTGACGCGCGTAGGCGATCTTCTCTTCCACGTCGGAGAGTTCTTCCTGGAGGTTCATGAAGTTCTCCGATGCCCGCAGCTGAGGGTAGCTCTCGGCCACAGCGAACAGACGCGTCAGGGCTCCGGTGAGCATGTCGTTCGCCTTGGCGGCTTCGGCTGCACCCCCAGCCTGCTGCAAGGCCGCGCGGGCCTTCGTCACCTCCTCGAATACACCTTTTTCGTGCGCTGCGTACCCTTTGACGGTTTCGACGAGATTCGGGATCAAGCTGGTACGACGTCGAAGCTGCACGTCAATCCCGGACCACGCCTCGCCGGTTCGCTCCTGGGATCGAACAAGGCGGTTGTAGATACCAAACGCTGTGAGCCCAATGACCCCAAGCAGCGCGAACACGATGATGATTGCCAGAGTGTCAGCCGGCATTATGCCTCCCGTTTTGGAGAGATTCCTGATCCAGCCGTAAAGGAATACTCTGTCGGCGATCGCTGGCCTGCAAGCTCCGAGGAGAATCGGCGGGCGCTCGTCGCGAAGGTGTCGAACGACCCTCGGTCTTATCGCGTCGTTGTTGTCGTATCCGATCCTCGACCTATCTTGCCCCGTCGTAGAGCCCTCCTAGAGACAGGGAGTGACATGCGACATTCTGTCACTGGCGCGATACTCGCCGGCTTACAACTCGCGTTAGCTTCACCCCTGGTTTCAGCTCAGGTTTCTCAAGGCACGGATTACGCGGACCCCGAGACGCGTGCAATCGTCGAAGAGATGGTCGCTGCGCACGGCGGCACCGAAGCGTGGAACCGCATCGAGGCGTTTAGCTTCATGTTCTTCACCAAAAACTCGGGAAACCCTGAGCCATGGCTATCGCGCGAGACCGTCGACCCGCGGTCTGGGCGCGTCTATCTCGATTGGCCGGTGTTGGACGCGTTAATCGTCTGGGACGAGTCGACCGTATGGGCGGTGGGGTGGGAGGTCCCCCTTTCACCGGGATTCTTCACCCGGTTGACGTACAGTTTCGTCACGCTCCCGTGGCAGACGCAGCAGCCGGGCGTTCGGCTGGACGCGACCGGAACGGATCGCATCCCCAACGATGAGACGGAGTACCTCACCGTGCGGATGACGTACGACCGCCAGACCCCGAGCTCGCCGGGCAACTTACCGGCTCTTCATAGACCCCGATTCCCACCTGCTGCGGGCGGTCGAGTTCAACATCGCGCATCCCGGGCTAGCCGCGAACCCCAACCAGCCGCTGGGCCCGAACCTCCACGTCTTCGAAGAGCATCGCGAAGTTAGCGGCCTCACACTGCCTGTTTTCTACATCTCGTACGGCTTCAATCAGCGCGACAAGAGCACGAGTAACGCGGTCCACTACGTCTTCGACTTGTCGCTCGATCAGCCTTTCGACGAAGTTCGAATGGAGCGACCGAGCGGTGCGATCGTCGATCACGTGACGCTTGGCTTCTGGGAAGAGGATCGACCTTAACGTCCGAAAGCGTAGCCGAGCGCAAGACCGATCTCCCACAGCGAGGCGTCACGGCCGATCGAGACGTCGTCGATCGGTTCCTCGTCGACGGTCAGGAATCGGTTCCGGACGCTGGGCTCAACCGTCCAACGGCCAAGTCGTTTCTCGACGCCGACGCCAAAGACGAGCGCGGGTTCACGGTCGAGATCGTCATCCACGGATAGAAAGTCGACACCAAAGAAAATCTTGGGTTGCAGAGGAAGCGGGCGGCCACCCCATGGGGCGAGCGACAACCCGACGCCCGCCGCCCACAGCGAACGTTCGGCGTCGGCCCACCACAGCGCGGTCCCGAGCGCGACTTTGGTGTCGGCCTGATAGTCGAGTCGCACACCAACCGCTGGGGCCCAGCCGTCGTCCAGCTCATCGGCCAGCGCGTCGTCGACGTGCAGCGCGGACACCGTCGCGGCCAGCGTCCAGCCCCGCTCCTCCTGGGCGGTCGCCGGTCCCACGCCCGCCAGCAGGAGCAGCGTCACGACGGTGACCGCCATCGGCGGCCCCGGACCTAGTTGTCGGATGTTTCCGATTGCTGGAGCTTGCGTCGCTCTTTGCCCAGCGCCAGCACGACTAGGGTCGCGAAACCGCCCCAGATAAACCCGGCGACCACCGCGAACGTGATCCAAGCCGCGCCGGTCACGCTGCCTCCTCGGCAATGTTCGGCGCCAACCGCCGGTTGAAGATCAAGAGCAGCGCGAGCATGATGCCCCACTGCAAGATGAATGTGCCCAGACTCCAGCTCGCGAAAGGATCGAGGCTGGCGCGCAGCCCTTCGCTCGACAGCGTCTGGCTCAACCACCACACCAGCAGAACCACCGCTTCGACGACGACCAGCACCATCGCCACGTTCCACCAGCGGCCGATCGTGAAGTCGCTGCCCTCGCTATTGACGTATCGCACGCGGAACCGATCGACGCCGTGCTTGAGGACCGCCAGCCCGAAGAAGAGGCCCGACAACATTAGCCCCACACCCCACACGTTGTCCTGATTTTCAAAGAACCCCATCCGGAGCGCGCTGGGAACCCCCATGACGAGCGCGGCGATACCGACGATCGCCAGCGCCCGACCGCGGTCCGTGCCGCGATCGACGAGCGCGCGAGTCGCCAACTCGAGCATCGAGATCAGACTCGTCAGCGCGGCGACGAGCAGGGCCAGGAAGAAGAGCGTCATGAACACGCGGCCGCCCGGCATGGCGGCAAAGAGCTGCGGCACCCAGATAAACGTCAGCCCGTTGTTGCCGGCGCCGACGATCTCGCTGGCGGCGTCGGGGCGGATCGAAAAGATCGTGCACAGCACCATGATGCCGGCCAAGAGCGAGATCGAGTTGTTCCCGAACCCGATGATGAACGCGTTGATCGTCGTGTCCTCGCGCATCCGCATGTAGGTCGCATACGTCAGCGCGAGCCCCCACCCGGCACCCGTATCCCACGCGTTCTGGGTCAGCGCCTCCAACCAAATGCGGCTGTTGCCGAGCGCCGAAAAGTCAGGCGTGAACAGAAAAGCCAGCCCGCGCGATGCGCCGGGCAGCGTGACCGCGCGGACGACGAGCACCAGGACGAGTCCGATCAGCACCGGCATCAGGATCCGCGCCGCGCGCTCGATCCCGCGGATGCCGCGCGACACGATAAACATCCCCATGCCGAGGCCCAACACGAGTGTCACCACTGGCCACCCGGACCCGGTGTACGTCTGCCAGAAGGCTTCGGGATCGGCACCTGGGACGTCGCCGCGCGCCGCCGCCACCAGGTAGCGCATGCACCAGCCGGTCACGACGGTGTAGTAGAACATGATGAGCGTCGAGCAGAGCGTGACCCAGGCGCCCATCCACGCCCAACCACCACCGCCCAACTTTGCGAACGCGCCGATCGGGCCGCGCCGGGTTCCTTTGCCGAGCGCGAACTCGCACAAGAGCAGCGGCACCGACCAGGTGATCAGAAAGATCGCCCACGGGATCAGGAACGCGCCGCCACCGTTAGTGGCCGCGATGCGCGGGAAGCGCCAGATGTTGCCGGTGCCGACGGCCATGCCGAGCATGGCCAACAGCATGCCCCAGCGACTGCTGAAGCGAACTGCACCAGCAGCGGTGCTCACGCCAGCGCACCCCGTTTAACGCGAGTAATTGGGGGCCTCTTTGGTGATCGTGATGTCGTGCGGATGACCCTCGATCTGGCCGGCGAGCGTGACCCGTATGAACTCGGTGTTCTCCCTGAGGCCGGCCAGGTCACCGACACCGCAGTACCCCATTCCCTGCCTTAGACCGCCGATCATCTGGAAGATCGTTTCGCTAACTGCGCCGCGGTACGGGATCCGGCCTTCGATCCCCTCGGGCACAAACTTCGTCTCGTCGACCTGCTGCTCCTGGAAGTACCGGTCGCCCGAGCCCTCGGCCATCGCGGCGACCGAGCCCATCCCGCGGTACGACTTGAACGTACGACCCTCGAACAGAATCGTCTCGCCCGGGCTCTCCTCGGTGCCGGCGAACAGCGAACCCATCATGACGGTCGACGCGCCGGCGGCGAGCGCTTTGACGATGTCGCCCGTGTAACGCACTCCGCCGTCGGCGATCAACGGCACGTCGGCTTCCGCACACGCCTCGGCGCAGTCGAGAACCGCCGTCATCTGGGGCACGCCGATGCCGGCGATGAGGCGCGTGGTACATATCGATCCGGGTCCGATCCCGACCTTGACCGCGTCGACGCCGCGCTCGATCAAGTCCCGCGCGCCGCTCGTGGTGGCGACGTTGCCAGCCGCCAACTGAAGATCGGGGAAGCGCTCGCGCACGTGGGAAACGGTCTCGAGTACCCCAGCCGAGTGGCCGTGCGCTGTGTCGACCACGAGCACGTCGACGCTGGCGTCGACCAGTGCCGCCGCTCGGTCCATCGTCTCGCCGCTCGTGCCGATCGCAGCCGCTACGCGCAACCGACCGCGGTCGTCTTTTGACGCGTTGGGAAACTGTCTCCGCTTCAAGATGTCGCGGACGGTGATCAACCCCTGCAATCGGCCCTCGTCGTCGACGATCGGCAGCTTCTCGATCTTGTGTTCGCCCATGATCTGCTCGGCCTGCTCGAGCGTCGTCCCCGTCTCGGCGGTAACCAATCGATCGTCACCGGTCATGACGTCGCGCGCGAGACGCTTGGGATCTTTCTCAAACCGCAGATCGCGGTTCGTCACGATCCCCAGCAACCGGCCGTCCTGGCGAACGATCGGCACACCCGAAATCCCAAACTGATCCATGAGCTGTCGGGCTTCGGCGATCGGACGGTCGGGCTCCAACGTCACGGGATTCTGGATCAGGCCGCTCTCCGACCGCTTGACGCGATCGACTTTGGCCGCCTGCGTATCGATCGAGAGGTTCTTGTGGAGCACGCCAATCCCACCCTCGCGGGCCATCGCCACCGCCATTCTGGCCCCAGTGACGGTGTCCATAGCTGCCGAGACGAGCGGCGTGTTGAGCTCGATGCCGCGGGTAAAGCGCGTGGTGATGTCCACGTCCCGGGGGTGAACGGTGGAGTGCCCCGGGACCAGGAGGACGTCGTCGAAGGTGAGCCCCTGGCGAATCGGCTTCATGCGGACCGGAAAATGTGAGGAACGAATAAGGAAACGTGGAGTTTAAGGACGTCCCCGGCGGCTGTCAAAACCGCTTCACAGAGGCGCGTTGCTCGCTCGCCGACGGACTCCTAATTTCTGGACTTGGCGTTGACTCTCGACGACACGATCACCCGCTTGGCGCATCTGCCGCCGTCCTCGAGCCCGGTGATCTCGTGCTTTGTCAACACCCGACCTGACGGCCGCGGCCGATCGACACACCTCGTTTTTCTCAAGAAAGCGTTTGCCGACCGGTTGCGCACCTTTCCCGAGCGTTCGGCCGCGTACCGGCATCTGGTTGCCGATCGGGATCGAATCATCGACTACTTCGAGGAGCAAATCGCAACGAGCACCCACTCGGTGGCGATCTACGCCAACGCAACCGACGGCCTCTGGGAAACGCTGACCTTCCGGACGACGTTCGACGAGAATCGACTCGTCGTCGGTCCGGTGCCGCACCTCTACCCGTTGGTAAAGCTCGTTGACCAAGCGCCCCGCTACGCGGTCTGCGTAGCCGACGTCCACCAGGCCCGGATCGTTGTCGTCGGATTGGGCGAGGTGCTTACTGAAAGCGACTTCGAGCCGCCGCAACCGATCGATCGCACGCGCGTCGCCGGGTGGGCGGAGGTCCGCTACCAGGCGCGTATCGATCACCATTTGCAGAAGTACGCCCATGAGATCGCCGATCGGCTGGCCACGATCGTCGACCGGGGCGAAGTGGACTACGTAATCCTGGGTGGTGACGACTTGATGCTGGGCGGGCTGCGCAAACAACTGTCGCGGAGCGTGAAGGAAAAGGTGATCGACGAGGAGCACATCCCGATCGACGAGTCGACCAGCGACATACTAAAGCGCACGATCGCGGTGGTGCGCGAGACGGAAGCCGCCGACAGCAAGGACCTGGCGGACACGGTCGTGGATCGGTTCCGAGCTGGCGGGTTGGCGGTGGCGGGAATTGAGGCGACGGTGCACGCGCTCAACCGCGAGCAGGTCGATCGACTGTTGATGGCCGAGCGGTTCAACGATCAGGTGGGGTGGCAATGCGCCGAGTGTCGCGTTCTGGGTCACGCACCGACCCCGGAGGCATGTCCGTTCTGCGAGGCGCCGTTACCGGAAGAGATCGACCTCAGGGAAGCGATGGTTCGCCGCGCCGAGCGGACGGGTCGGCGGGTCGAGATCGTCGAGTCACACGCCGAGTTTGAGGCACTGGATGGCGTCGGCGCGTTGTTACGCTACAAGACGTAGTCCTTTGGTAATCCGACCCAGAGGGCGATCTGCGGCTGGTTCCGATCAGCCGAAGCGTAACCGACAAAACCAGAACCTCGAAAACGACCGCAGGGAGCGACGCTTCGAAACCGTAGCTGCCGCCGGTCAGCCAGTCAGACCCGCTCAGGGTCCCGACGAACAGCGACCCTTCGTTACTAAGTCCGGACAATTCCAGACCGAAAACTGACGACGCCGTCGCGTTCCAACCAAAGTGGTATCCAATCAGCAACCACAAAGAACCCGAACGCACCATCAACCACCCCATCAGTATCCCGCCGATGGCCGTATACAGAAGACCTTGCCAGTTGGCGCCGGGATTGCCGCTGTGCACCAGGCCGAACACTATCCCTGTGATAAGCACACCAGCGGCTGGATTGAGGCCGAGCGATAATTGCCGTAGCAGGTACCCCCTCAATACGAGCTCTTCCCAGCCCGCTAGCAGGAAGCCCGTGATCAGGACCGGCAGCAACGCTATCACGAGCTCCGGAAAAACCACGTTGGCCGCGAGGAAACTCCCGTATCCGCCAACGAGTGACAGCCCGGCCAGCAGACAGATCGGTATTGCGCCGAGCACCGTACCAGCCGCGGCCGCCTTCCAGGCTCCGATCTGAAAGGGAAGTCCGACCGCCGCAGGGCCGGTGTTTTCGAAAACACGCAGCAGTAGCACGATCAGACCAAGCGCGCTGCCAGAAACAAGCGCCGCTAAAAGCAGAAACCACCAGGCGCCACCCGCCCGTTGACCGGGCAATCCGGCAGTCCGCCAGCCGATGTTGATCGCGATAACGGCCACGGCGAGCAGCGCGAGCAGCGCAACAATTCGCCATCCAGTGCGCCAGCTGCCTACCTCGTTGCGCCATAGCCGAGTCATAGACACATACTGGTCTAGTGAACCCGCTACCGACCGAAGCTATAGGTCCCTGACATCGGACCACTGCAGTCGTCGTCCACTTGGACCTCGCCCGACACCGATGTCCCACCCTCTGTAATGACACCCGACCCGCTCACCGTTCCATCACATCCCCCAAAGAACTTGTACGGACCCGAGTAGGTGAACTCGTTACCCACGATCGAGCCGCTCACCGACCCTTCGATCAAATCGGGGTCGCCCAAAAGGAATGTGCCCGTGACGCCACCTCCGGGGACGGTGCTCAAATCGATGGTGCCGCTGTACGGTTCACCGTTCACGATGTAGGTCGCGTCGTACGTGCCCGAGAGGTTGTACGCATAACCCGGGTCCCCCGGCTGGGGGTTGCCGGCACACGCACTGTACAGGACGGCCATAGCGATCGGGATCACTCGTCGCGCGTGAAGCATGCTCCCTCCTTCGATGTATGGATCATCTGCTCTCTGAGATCGTTCTACTATCCCTACGAGTGCCCGGGAATCTCGGTTTCCTGGTCGTCAAATCCGCCCGGGGTACCTCCCTAAGCGGCCGTTTGCGCGGGAGCGAGCGGAGACCCCACAGCGTAGCGAGGAGGCTCCGCGAAGTGGAGCGCCGGCCGCGCGGGGAAGTACCCCGGGCGGTACCGACGATGACGAACTAACCGCCGATCTGTGACATCGTGCCGAGGACTTCGATCTCCCCCGCTGTCAGATCGGGGTGCGCGGCCCACTTGCGATCCAACTCGGTCTGGATGGCTGCCGCCAATTCGAGGTCCGACCCACCGCCTCTCAGGATCGGCTTGAGATCCGCTCGCTTGGGGCCGTAGAGGCAGTTCACGAAGTACCCGTCGGCCGTCAGTCGCAATCGGTTGCAAGCACCGCAAAAGTGGTGACTGACTGCGGTGATGAACCCGACCCGGCCGACATGGCCTGGTACCTGGAACAGTCGCGCGGGACCGCCGTCCCATTGTAAAGGCTCGAGCGTGTACCCCGCGGCCTCGATCGTCTGGCGGGTCTCGTCGCCCGACACGTATTCGGGCTGCAACTCGTTCTGCTGACCGTACGGCATGTACTCGAGAAACCGAACGTCGAACTCGCGATCGCGAGTCAGCTCGACGAACGCCGGTGCATCCTGGTCGTTCAGTCCGCGCATCACCACGCAATTGAGCTTGAGCGGTCGGTACCCGAGGTCGTACGTCGCCTCGATCCCGCTCCACGTTTGGTCGAACCGATCCCGCCGCGCCATCTCGCGAAACGTCTCCCGGTCGAGCGTGTCGAGCGAGATGTTGAGGCCGGTCAGGCCAGCCGCTCGGAGCTCGGTCGCCAGCTCACCCAATCGCAGCGCGTTAGTCGTCATGTGAAGCAAGGCGTCCGGGCATCGTTCGTGAACCATGCCTACCAACTCCGGCAGGTCACGACGCAGCGTCGGCTCACCACCAGTGAAGCGGATCTTGCGCACACCGCGATCGTAGAAGAGCCCGGCCAACCGGGTCGTCTCCTCGAAGCTCAGGATCTCGTCTCGTGGCAGCCACTCCAACCCCTCGGCGGGCATGCAGTAGCGGCATCGAAGATTGCACCGATCGGTGATCGATATCCGGAGGTAGTCGTGCGACCGGCCGTGCGTGTCGGACCACACCAGGGGTCGCTCGTGTGCGGGTCGGAGTGGCTCCATTTGTGTTCGTGTCGGGCTCATCAGAGAGGCGTAAGTTAGCCCCCGAAACCGCTGGGCCGCACGATCGACATAACGCTGGAACCGATTGTGATCACGATCAAATCACTCCGCCCCGAAAAAGTCCGCGTCATCACGTTCGATTGCTACGGCACCTTGATCGACTGGGAAGGTGGCATCTGGGAAGCTTTCCGCAAGGCCGCAGCCGAAGACGGCGTCCAGCTCGATCGGGAACAGGTGATCGATGCCTACCATACCGTAGAACCGATGATCGAGAGCGCGGAGTTTCGCCCCTACCGTCACGTGCTCGTCGAGACCGCGCGGCGCGTGGCCGCCGAGTGCGATTGGACGATCTCGCCCGAAAGAGCCGAGTTCCTGCCCCGCAGCCTGGCCGCGTGGCAGCCATTTCCCGACACCAACGCGGCGCTGGTCAAGCTGGCCGAGCGATTCCGACTCGGGGTGCTGTCGAACGTCGACGAAGATCTGTTTGACGCGACCCGAGCGCTGCTCGATGTCGAGTTCGATTTCTGGGTTACCGCCGACCGGGTCGAATCGTACAAGCCCGATCTCGCCCATTTCGAGGCCGCGCGCCCGTTTGTCGGCGATTCGAGTGAATGGCTGCACGTCGCCCAGAGCTTGTTCCACGACGTGGCACCGGCGAACGCACTGAACATCCCGGTGGTGTGGGTAAACCGAAAAGCCGAGCAACGACCCGCGGATGGCCCGCTACCCGACCTCGAGCAGCCGGACCTCGAGGCGCTCGCCGACTGGCTCGTCGGCTCGGTGGGGGATCGCGTGGAGTGAGTGTGGCGCGGGTCTAACCCGCCGCCGAGCGCTCCAGCGCGTCCAGGATCTCGCTCTTCTTGTAGCGGCGGCGGCGCGTCGGGGTGTAGTAGACCCTGACCCCGTACTCACCCAGCCGGCCGTTCTTCTCGAGCCGGCGCAGCGTGCTGATCGAGACTCCGAGAAGCCGAGCCGCGTCGCCGATTCTAAGGAAAACGGGTTCTTTCTCGGTCATTTCTACCTCCCTGCTGCCACCGATCGCCCTTTTATTGGGATCTCGTCCGAGCGAGCTTGAACAGCTATGATCAATTATAGTTAGGAGTCCGTTCATGGTCAATTCCGTGGCTTCATGTCTGGACCCGATCGAATCAAGTAGCTGACGTGGTTTCCGGCCGATGACCCCTACGGTCGATCTCTCGATCGTCATCCCGTTCCTCGACGAGGCGCCGAACCTGAGCCCCCTCCACGCCGAGCTGGTCCCGGTGCTGGACGCGCTCGGGCCTCGGTGGGAGATCATCTACGTAGACGACGGCTCGACTGATGAGGGGCCGGCGATCGCCGCCGCGCTGGCCGCGTCCGATCCGCGAGTACGATTGGTATCGCTGGCCAGGAACTACGGGCAATCGACAGCGCTGGTCGCCGGCGTCGAAGCGGCCCGCGGCCAATGGATTGCGACGCTCGATGGCGATGGCCAAAACGATCCCGCCGACCTGGCGGTTCTATGGCCGGTCATCGAGAGCGGCGAGGCGCAGATGGTCAACGGCGTTCGCATGCGACGCTTCGATTCGTGGGTTCGGCGGGCCTCGTCGCAGATCGCCAATACGACGCGAAACCGCCTCAGCGGAGACACGGTGACCGATGTCGGTTGCTCGCTCAGGATCTTCCCACGTCAAGCTTTCTTGAGCGCAGTGCGATTCGAGGGCATGCATCGCTTCCTGCCAACGCTGTTGAGCATGCAAGGGGTGACGATCGTTGAACGCGAGGTGTCGCATCGGCCACGTCGAGCGGGGGAATCGAAGTACGGGATCAACAACCGCCTGTGGCGCGGGCTGGCGGACCTCCTGATGCTGCGACGGCTACGACAACGCTCCATCGACTACGAGGTCCGAGAGACCTCGGGCGCTACCCCGGGAAAGGAGGCCCCCAAGTGACCACCGCACAGTTGTGGGTCACGATCGGCTTGCTGGGCCAGGTATGCTTCTTCAGCCGTTTCTTCGTCCAGTGGATGGCCAGCGAGCGCGCCGGGCGAAGTGTCATGCCGCGGGCGTTCTGGTACTTCTCGATCGCCGGCGGGATGATCCTGCTAAGCTACGCGATCTGGCGTCGCGACCCGGTGTTCATACTCGGCCAATCCGGCGGTCTCTTCATCTACCTGCGGAACCTCGTGCTGCTGCGGCGCGAGGACGCTCGCGCGTGAGTCGACCGCTGCCGGTTTTGTTGGTAGCGGCAGCGGCGCTCCTGCTTTGGCACCTCGGGGCGTACGGGCTCTGGGAGTCGACCGAGGCGCGGTACGCCGAGATCGCTGCCCGCATGGTGCGCAGCGGCGACTGGATGACCCCGCGCCTCAACCACATCATCCACTTCGACAAGCCACCGTTTGCTTACTGGGCGACGGCAGCCGGGCTGACCGTCTTCGGGATCGACGAGCTGGGCGCTCGGATCGGGCTCGCCGTCGCGGCGCTGGTAGTGCTCGCTGTGACGTACCGGTGGGCGGCGGCAACAGGACCACCACAAGCGGGGCTGTACGCATTTCTTTGTTTGTTGAGCGCGCCGCTGTTCTTCGCGCTGGCGCGCAGCGTTACGGGCGACCTGTACCTGACGATGTGGGTCGTGCTGGCGGCCGATGCAGCGCGCCGCAGCACCGGTCCGACGCGGGTCCGCAGCTGGCGCTGGCTGGCATGGGGGGCGTTGGGGGCGGGATTCTTGACCAAGGGCCACGTGGTGCTGTTGTGGACCGCCTTGCCAGCGCTCGCGTGGGCCGCGTGGAGCGGTAGCTGGAGCCGCCTGCGACGGTTGTGGGACCCTTTTGGAGCGGTACTCGCGGTCGCGATCGCGCTTCCGTGGTACATCTCGTCGATCGCTCGCCATCCCGAGCTGGTCGACTTCTGGCTTGGGCTCCAGACCGTCGAGCGCGTCACCGCACCTTACGAAGGCGAGCACCAACCGATATGGTTTTTCGTCGTCACGGTTGCATGGGCGGCCGGGCCTTGGATCGTACCGGCTTTGCTCGAGCTCGCCCGTCGACGCCCGCGACCGAACGTCCCTTACGTCGTCGTCTGGGCGGTTGTGCCGCTGCTGGTTTTTTCGTTTTTCCCAACCAAGCGCGCCAACTACGCGCTGCCGATGCTACCCGCAGTGGCGCTGCTCGCGGGATCGTGGTGGGCGGCGGCTGCCGAGCGGCCTCGAGCCCGCATCGTAACGCGAGCGCTGGGCGCGGCCACGCTCGCGCTCGGCGTCGGGCTCCTGATCGCCGCCTTCCGCGCCGAGCTGCCCGATCCACTGCGCGCGGTCGGTCTCATTGCCGGTCCGGTGTCGGTCGGTGGCGGGCTGCTCACCATCCTGGCCACCGGACGGCAGCGGTTCGATCTGGCCTTTGCGGGTTGTCTGGTTCCGCTGCTGGCTCTCTACCTGTCGGGCTACGCTGCGCTGGGCGACCCACGGGTCGAAGCGTTCTTCAAGATATCCCGACCGTTAGCGGTCGCGGCCGCCGAGCACCAGATCGGCAACGAACCGATCGTCGCCTTTCGGGGCTGGCCCAGAGCGTTCCCGTTCTATCTGAACCAACGGTTGATCACCGTGACCGCAGAGGGGCGCGAAACGCGGTTCGAAGATGACGTGTCGTGGAAGGCGTTCGTGTTTACCGACGACAACGCCTTCTACGAACGCTTTCGGCAACCTCGGAGAGCGCTGTTCGTCATTCCGCGTCGAGCGAGGGGGCAAATCGCGGACCGAGCCGGCATGCCGGTCGTGACGCTGGCCGCTACACGTCGCAACCTGCTCGTCACCAACCGGCCGACACCCGCGGAGATGGAAGCCGGCCGCTGAATCAAGCGTAACCCAGCTCGTCCAGTCGGTCTTCGTCCAACCCGAAGAAATGGCCAATCTCGTGGAGCACGGTGACCCGCACTTCCTCGATGACTTCGTCCTCCGATTCGGCCCATTCCAGCAGCGGTCGCCAGAAGATCGTGATCTGGTCGGGAAGCAATACATCGTCGTGGTGCCGCTCGGTCAGCGGCACACCCTCGTACAGTCCGAACAACGCATCTTCTGGATCGTCCGGGTCGAGACCCATCGACGCCAGGAGATCCGGATCGGGCGTCTCTTCGATGACGACCGACACGTTCTCGAGGTGCTCGACGAACTCAGCCGGCAGGCGGTCCAGCGCCTTCGACACGAGCGCCTCGAACCGCTCGGCTGATACGTCGAGCAAGGAGCGCCGTGGCTAGGGGCTTGCCGGCTTGGGGGCCACTATGCGGTCCGCGTACTGCGCCAGCAACGGCATGCGCCACTTCTCCCCCGAGTACCCCTTGATCAGGCAGACCACCCACAGGACGAACGCGCCGATAATGAGAACGATCCAGATCAACAAGCCTATCAGCGTCCCGAGGATCGGCACGATGGCCGACAAGATCGTTGAGAACACCGTGAAAATGACCCACAGCGCGACCCACGCGACCCCGAACACGATCGACTGTGCGGCGTGCCAGCGGATGACTTCATCCTTTTTCTCCATCAGAAACAGGACGATCCCAGTGATCGGCGGCACGATGTAGCTCAAAAGTCCCCCGAGCTTGGGGTCCAAGCCGGTGGTTTCCGACGACGAGGCCTGTTCGTTCAACGCGTACCTCCCTGCTGGATTGCGAGTCGATCCAGAGGATAACCGGTCGCGCCGGCCTCGGGGAGGGTTGGCGGCTCATGGCCGACGCGGAAACGTCGGACTAGGATCGCTCGACAGCATGATGCACGCAGCAACCCAACACGAGACCGCTTCAACTTGGCGCCGCGAGTTTCTCGCCGGGACGACGACGTTCGCGACGATGGCGTACATCATCGTCGTAAACCCGAAGATCCTAGAGGCCGCCGGAATCCCTTTCGGCGCCTCGATGGTCGCCACGATCGTGAGTGCTGCGTTCGGGACGCTATTGATGGGTGTGTACGCCAATCGGCCGTTCGCGATCGCGCCCTACATGGGACAGAACGCGTTTATCGCCTACACCGTCGTCGGTCGCATGGGGCACAGCTGGGAGACCGCACTCGGGGCGGTGTTCGTCAGCGGTGCAGTGTTCACCGTGTTGTCGATCTTCGGCATACGGAAGTGGTTGGCGGAGTCGATCCCCGACAATCTCAAGCGCGCGTTCGCCGTCGGTATCGGTCTCTTTCTGGCGATGATCGGACTCGCGACCGTGGGCATCGTCGCACCCGGCGCCGGCGGCGTGCCGATCAGGGTCGGTGACCTGAATGAGCCCTCGGTCATTCTGGCGACGGCGGGCTTCGTGCTCATCGTCGCGCTCTTGGTCCGGCGCGTGCCCGGCGCGATCCTGATTGGAATCTTGGCCGCCGCGCTGGCTGCCATGGCCGCCGGACTCGCGCCGATTCCCGACGCCGTTGTCAGCGCGCCGCCGAGCCTCGGACCGACGTTCCTAAAGCTCGATGTGCAGGCCGCGCTCAGCTGGGGATTTATCTCGGTGATCCTGACGATCTTCGTGCTCGACCTGGTCGACACGATCGGAACCCTGATCGGTCTCGCCTACCGCACCGATATGCTCGATGAGCAAGGTCGTCTGCCGGGTATGGGGCGAGCCCTCCGGTGCGACGCTCTCGCGACCGTCGCCGGCTCGCTCCTGGGGACGACGACGTGCGGGACGTACATCGAATCCGCGGCCGGCATCGAAGCCGGTGGCCGGACGGGCCGGACCGCGGTCGTCACCGCGGGTTGGTTCTTGGCCGCACTCTTCTTCGCCCCGATCCTGTCAGCGGTGCCGGCGGCCGCGTACGGCCCGGCGCTCATCGTCGTCGGCATGATCATGGTGGAGCCCGCCGCCGGTCTCGACTACCGCGACTTGACCGAATTGGCACCGGCATTCATCACGCTGGCGCTGATGGCGTTCACGTACGACCTCGGAATCGGTCTGACGGCCGGCTTTGTGTCGTACGCGGTATTCAAGACGCTGTCCGGCCGGGCGCGCGAGGTCTCAAACGGGATGTGGGTGCTGGCCGCGCTGTCGGCGCTGTTCTACGCGTTCTACCCGTACTGAGTTTGCCGCGCTAAGAACGAACCGCGAGTCGGGCCGCGACCTCGGCCTCGACCGAGAACCGAGCTGCTCCGGCGGAAAACCGCTGCTGGAGATCGAACGCGTGGCGTTCGAGTCCGATCGACCAGTAGCTGTAACCGGAAGTCACCCACTCCTCCAAGTACCGGCGCATGAATCCGACCAACCCGAGATGTGTGTACTGAACCACGTGCACGCATTCGTGGAACACGTTTGGGATCTGTTCTTCCTCCGATACCGCGTCGGTCGCGACGAGGATCGTGTCGACGAACGTGATGCCCCACAGATAATCGAAATCGAGCGGTAGCCCGCGAACGCGGTCGATCATCGCCAGCGGCCACGGCGGGTCGATGCGCGGAACCTCGCGCACCCGAACCGGAGCCAGTGTTTGGGCGTCGAAGTAGGGCTCGAGTCTGGCCTTCATCTGACCGTCGAGGGGCCATGCGAACGGTCGGTGCGCATCGCGCTGCCGGGCGACCCACGCTGCGGCGCGTCGAGCCAGCCACCGACTTTGGACCACACCGTCGGCGACGCCCACTACGCGACCGTCCAGTCGAATACGGCGATCTCCGGTCGTGCACCGAGCCGCACCGGCACGAGGACCGTCCCCAAACCAGGCGACACGTAGAGGTGGGGCTCGCGATCGCGGTACGACCCCTGGACGTAGCGTCCGCTGCCGCGAAGTCGGACCGGCGCAAATCCGAGGACCTGCACCTGGCCACCGTGTGTGTGACCGGCCAGCATCAGGTCCGCGTTCCACGTGGTGCCGTCGAGGTGATCGCGAAACTCCGGACAGTGCTGGAGCAACAAATGGTTGGCCGGTGCCGTGTGACTGCGGACCGCCGATTGGTAATCGGCCTCGCCGCCGATGTAATCGTCGAGCCCGGTGATGAGCAGTGAGCGCCCCTGATGCTCGTGCTCAACCGACTCGTTGACGAGCAACCGTGTGTCGCGCGCGGCGTAGATCGCTCCAGCGGTCCGATGTCGTCACCGAATATCCAACGCTCCCAGTTCCCGAGGATCGCGTATTTGTGCGGGCTCTCGAGCCAATCGAGAAAGGTACCCAGCACATCCACCGCTTTCGTTGATCGATCGAGTCACCGGTCAGCACGACGATATCTGCGTCGAGCGCATTGACCTCGGTCGCGACCCGCTCCTGATACTCGCCTAGCTCCCTCAGGTGGAGATCGGTTAGCTGAACGATTCGCAGTTGGGTTCCGGATTCTTTTCCCGGCTTCGAGATTTGATGTCGGGTGATCGTCAAGCGGTGTGGCCCAAGCACCAAACCCTCGACGCCGAGCACGGACCCGACGCCGGCTATGGAAAGCGCGGTCAGGAACCGGCGACGCGTCATCGCCGCCGGGAGCTTGCCGTCTCTTTTCAAGGATCGGGTCAGGGAAATGTTGGTCGGCTGGCCCGTTCGACCAGTTCGACGAGATCCATCGTCTCGTCGACCGCAGCGTCCAGCATCATCTTGCACTCAGGGCAACCCGTGATCAGCACTTCGGCACCTGAATCCACGATCTCGCGTTTGCGTTCTTGATCGACACGGAATACCACGTCCTGTTCACGAGCGAAACCGGCGCTGCCACCGCCGCAACAGAATGATCGCTCCCTGCTCCGCGGCAATTCCGCGATCTCGAACCCAGCCTCGCGGATCACGTTGCGTGGCTCGTCGTAGCTGTCCTCGTAACGACCCAGGTAACAGGGATCGTGATAGGTCAACTTGCGCCCGTTTAGTGTCTTCGATTCGAGATTGATCTTACCGTCACGGATCAATTCCAGCAGTAATTCGGAATGATGCATCGTCTCGACCGAAAGCTCACTGACGGTGGGGTACTCGCGTCGGAACGTGTGCAAACAGTGCGGACAAGGGGCTACGATCTTATCGACCGCCTGATCTCTGAAACGCTCGATATTCTCGGCCGCCAGGGTTTGAAACTGGAGCTCCTCCCCCTGACGTCTCGAGTGGTGTCCGCTGCACGACTCCTCCTGCAGCACGCCATAGCTGACTCCAGCCTGTTCGAGCACGTTGACCATCGCCGTCAGACTCGTGCGGACGTCCTGGTTGTAGGTCCAAGTGCATCCCATCCACAGCAGGTACTTGGTTTCGTCCTTGCGGTAGAGCGGTATTCCAAGCTCTTCGATCAGCGCTCGCCGCATACTCGTCGGTTCCGAGAACGGGTTGCCGTGCCGCTCGATGGTCTCGAGAAACTCAGCCGCCACCATGTCCCGACCCGAGACCAGCGCCTGCGCTCGTTTCGCGCCGATCAGCACGTCGAGATGCTCGATGCCCGTCGGACAGACGTTCTCGCAGGCGCCGCAACTCGTACACTGGCCCAGCGCAGTCGCGCTGATGACGTTGCCGATCACCTCGCCCTCCTGCCCCATCATCTTGCGACCCGCCAATATGAACTCCATTGGACTGAGCTCCTGACCGGAGATCGCCGCCGGGCACTGCTCCGTGCATCGCTTACACTCGACGCAGGTAACGAAGTCCATACGCATCTTCCACGGCGTATCGTCAATGGACTCCAGCCCCAGCGTCACCTCGTCCTCGCTCTCCGCCAGCGCATCGAGATCCAGATTGAGGGGCAGATAGTCCCCGAGTTGGTCGCGGCGGAAAAACACGTTGATAGGAGCCATGAGGATGTGAAGGTGCTTCGACCGCGTTATCAGCGGGGGAAAGGCCAAGATGACGACCGCATGAACCCACCAGTTTGGTTTTTCCAGCCCCGTCGCCTCGCTGAGCCCATACAAATAGGTCACCATCAGTACGAGAATCATGATCGCCACCAGACCCGAGCTCCACGATCTGGGGTCGGGCGAAATAGCCACCATGAAGAAGCGCCGGATGAAGAGCCCTGTGATGCCGACGATGACGAGCACGGCCACGGTGGCCAAGAAGAGTTTGACCGCCCCTTCCGCACTGCCGAGCAGGGATGCCAGCAGCGGCACCTGAAAAGGTTCGAGGAAGTGATCGGTGGTCTCGAGGGCAAAGAGGACGAAACCAAAGAACACCATGGCGTGCAGTGTGCCGACTATCGGCCGCCCCTTGATGACTCTCCACTGCAGGAAGACTTCCACGACCACCCGGGCGATCCGCTTGCCCAGCTGATTCGTCCTCGTGCGATCTGAGTGACCGGCGAGGATGAAGCGGATCTTTGGAGCGAGCTCTCTGAGCGTCAGAGCGAGGGAAACAACAAACAGGACCCCGAGGAGGATCTTCTCCCAGCCGGCGAAGGTCATCGTTGTACTCCCCCGTGACAGGCTCGCGTGCGCCGATCGGCCATGGTCACGGACAGTAGCCAGGGGGTCGGACATCGGCAAACAGCAGCGGCGTGCGGGCCGCTACCAGGGATCGAGTCGGGTGGAATAAACGCCTACCGGCAGTCGTCTCTTTTATCGAATGCCAGGGGGCGTCACGTCCACAGCCTGGCCCGATTCCCGGGAGCCCCCCCGCCGATATGCGGCGGGCCGCCTATCTTTTTGGCCCCTTCGCGATCCGCCGGGTATCGTTCCCCGAACCCGAGAAAACGGAGGGCCACAGTTGTACCGGGACGCGCTGGTGCTCGACGGCCACATCGACACGCCGCTCAGGATCGCAGACGACAGGATCGATTTCGGCGCTCGCGGGTCATCCAATCACGTGGATCTGCCCCGCATGGTCGATGGTGGGTTGGACGCGGTCTTTATGGCCGCGTGGGTCGACCCCGCTTTGGGACCCGATCGCGCCTTCGGGCGGGCCCGAGACCTGCTCTCCTTGGTCCAGGAAACGGCCGCCACACACTCCGACCGCCTGGTCTTCGCTACCACCGCCGCAGATGTCGTCACCGCTGCCGCCAATGAACGGATCGCCCTTCTCGCCGGCGTGGAAAACGGCGACGCGCTCGAGAAGCGCGTGGCCAACATCGAGCGGCTGCACGATCACGGCGCCCGCTACCTCACACTGACTTGGATGCACACCAATGCGCTGGGCGATGCGGCCGGCGACGAGCCTGTCCATGACGGGCTGTCTCGGTTTGGGCGGGACGTCGTCGAGGCGATGAACGACATCGGGATGCTGATCGATTTATCCCATGCGGCGCCAACCACGTTCTGGGACGTCCTCGAGCAGACGAGCCATCCGATCGTGGTGAGCCACTCGGCTACGGAAGCACATGGAGCCCATCCGCGCAACGTCTCCGACGATCAGCTGCGCGGGATAGCCGAGAACGGTGGCCTCATAGGGATCAACTTCTTCTCCGACTACCTCACACCCGGTGCCGCCGACCCCGACTGGACGGTGATCGTCGACCATATCGAGCGGGTCGTGGATGTAGCCGGGGTCGAACACGCCGCGCTCGGCTCGGACATGGATGGCATTGCGAGGTTGCCGTCCGGGTTCCACGGAGTCGAGGATCTTCCGCTCATCGCCACCGAACTCGAGCGTCGCGGCCAGACCGGTCAGAATCTCCGCAAGATCCTCGGTGGCAACTGGTTGCGCGTGCTCGACCAGGTCGTCAATGGGTGACCGGGTCCGACCTTTCCGATCGCC
>JBDHIC010000007.1:0-19052 GCA_039589035.1 Gemmatimonadota bacterium
CTCGATGTCACGCTGACCGATCGACATGCCAGCGATCGCTCTGTGCATCAATCGCGGACGTTTACCATCGTAGAGTGACACGCGCACGGATCGATCTCGGCCCGCGGCTTGCGGTTGCCCAGGTGGATTCCGTGGCGATGTCCTAACGCCTGATCTTTGACGCACACTATCGTCGTGCCCTGTCAAGGCTGTGACGGTCGGTCGACGATGCCGCGCCGCTTCCCACCGCTGCGATCGCCGGAAAGCCACTACATCGCTCATCGGAGCGACCGCGTAGACTCGACCGCGTAGCGGTAACTCCGGCCGCGTTCATCGCCCTCGCTCTGGGGTTGGCGGGACTCGCGACGGTTTATGCGCACGTGTTCGTCGGGGTGACGATCGTCGTCGCTGTGGCAATAGTGGGGGCACAGCGGGTCGCCGCGAAGAGCCGGGCTGGACCACAGATGGCTGTTTGGGCGATGATCGGGTTGGTCATCGGTGTTCGGTTGGTGGTCACAGCCGACCGCGCTCGCGTCGATGCTACGGCGTGGGCTGAGATGGCAGCTGACGGTCGAGAGGCGCAAGTCGATGCTACTGTGCGCTTGACGTCGGTACTGTCGAGCGGCGATCAAAGATGGCACATGCGCGGGGAGGTCATCGGCTGCAGCCTGCGCCCGTGTCGGGGTGCCAGTCTGCGTTGGTGGTGGACGGGTGAACCGGGGCCTACGGTTGGTGAGCAGTGGAGCGTCGTCGGTCAGCTGAGAGCCGAACCGTTGCGCGTCAATCGGCGCGGCGGCTACCCGCCCCCGGGCCTGGCCCGTCAGCGGCGGCGCGGGACCTTGACCGAGGTCGAGCTGATCCAGCGAGGGTCGGAACGGGTACCGCTCCTGGCGACCAGTGAACAGTACCTTCGGGAGCGCATCGTCGCCCGCTTTGGTGTGCGGTTGGCACCGCTAGTGACCGCATTGCTGCTCGGCGATCGCACCCAGCTGGCACCCGAGCTTGTCGATGCGTTCGCGGCCTCGGGCGCGTTGCATTTATTGGCCGTCTCGGGGCTGCACGTTGGCTTTCTGGCCTGGCTTTTGGCGGTTGGTCTCGGTCTCGTCGGTTGGGGCCCGGCACAGCGCGCGGGCACCGCCACGCTGGTCCTGGTCGCATACGCCATGTTGGTGGGTGGCCGGCCGTCGGTGATTCGCGCCGCCACGATGACCGCGGCGCTGCTTTGGGCTCGGGCTGCGGAGCGAAAGGTCTCGGTGTGGCAAGTGTGGGGGCTGGCGGCGGTTGCGATGCTCGCTTGGCGCCCGCTCGATCTATTCGATCTCGGCTTCGCGCTCTCGTTTGGTGCGGTGGCTGGTTTGTTGATTTGGGGTAGGGGGGCGGGGCGCGCTCTTCGAATCCGACGTCCGTGGGGCGTGTTGGCCGTCGTTGAGCGCGGGGTCGTCGCGTCGGTCGTTGCGACAGGGGCCGCGGGGTTGGGCACTCTGCCGGTCCAATCGATGGCGTTTGGGTGGCTTGCGCCGGCTGGGTTCCTCGTGAACCCAGTGGCAGTCCCGCTGGCAGCCGCCGGATTGCCACTCGCCTGGCTGGCGCTGATAACCGATGCGCTGGGGTTGGAATGGGTAGCCGGTCCACTCGCAGCAACGGCGTCGATGGCGCTTGCACTCCTGGAAGCGACGGTAGTCGGCGTGGCGTCGCACTTCTCGGTGTGGGTGCCTGGTCCCCGGATCTGGGCGATAGCCCTGCTCGCGGGGCTGCTCGTTGCGGCCGCGCTGCTCTTGCGACAACAGCCACTAGCTGGGTGGGGTGTGGCAGTCGTGATCGTGGCGCTGTCTCTCGGCGGTCATCGGCAACCAAACAGCAGCTTGGAGGTGACGTGGCTGGACGTCGGGCAGGGCGATGCTATCGTGATCCGCTTTCCAGATGGAGCGACGTGGCTGGTAGACGCCGGGCCCGCGTATCCGAACGGCGATGCGGGGCGAAGCGTTGTGCTGCCATACCTCCGGGCTCGAGGGATCGATCGTCTGCAGTGGCTGATCTCGACCCACCCGGATCTCGACCACGTGGGCGGCGCCGCGAGTGTCGTCGATGGCGTTCGGGTCGATCGATGGGGAAGCCCGGCAGCCGTCGGCGATAATCCATCGTATATACGTTTGCTTGCCACGGTCGGGAGTCACCCGACGACGACGGCAGTCCAACTCAGAGCCCCCAAACACTTGCAACAGGGACCGGTCAAAGTCGATGTACTTCATCCCCAAAGCGATTGGGTGCCAAGCGGCCCATATGGGTCGGCGACGACCGCTAACGACGCATCGATCGTGCTTCTGATGAGCTACGCCGGGTGCCGTGTGCTTCTGACTGGGGACATAGGCGAGCGAGCCGAGGCAGCACTGACGACGGCTCTGGGCGACTCGCTGCGAGCCGGCTTGCTCCACGTCGGCCACCACGGCAGCCGGCACTCGACGACGATGCGTTGGCTCGCTCGTGTCAAGCCGACCGCGGCGGTCGTCTCGGTGGGCGCACTCAACCGGCATGGCCACCCGCACGTTGAGGCTCTAGAGCGCCTCGAGCGAGCTGATACCGGCGTCTATCGTACCGATCGGCTCGGAACGGTCACCGCGAGGTGTGTTTCGGGCGGGTGGCGTGTGGAATCGGCGACTCTCTATCTTCGTTGACCTCGGCAGGATACGCCGCGCGGCCGGAACTTTGACGTCGTCACCCCGGTATTGAGAGGGCGCATGACCCAGATTGAGCCCGCATACGAGACCACCGCCACGCTGGCTGAGGCCAACGCGAGGATCGCTCGTGAGAATGCGTTCGCTTCGACCCTTTTGGAAGAGATGGCGCGAGTCGTCGTAGGCCAACGCGCTTTGCTGGATGGGCTGTTGATCGGCCTGCTGGCGGATGGCCACGTGCTGCTCGAGGGGGTGCCGGGGCTGGCCAAGACGCTTGCCGTCCGATCGCTGGCCGGTGCCGTCGATTGCGACTTTCAGCGCATCCAGTTTACGCCTGATCTGCTACCGGCCGACCTCATCGGCACGACGATCTATCATCCCCAACGCGGCGAGTTCGATGTCCACCGTGGACCGGTCTTCACCAATCTTCTGCTAGCCGATGAGATCAACCGCGCACCGGCAAAAGTGCAGTCAGCGTTGCTCGAGGCGATGCAGGAGAAGCAGGTGACACTCGGCGAGACTACGCACCGTCTCGAGGCGCCGTTCTTGGTGCTCGCTACTCAGAACCCGATCGAGCATGAGGGCACATACCCGTTACCCGAGGCGCAAGTCGATCGGTTCATGCTCAAGCTTCGAGTCGGCTATCCGGAACGCGAGGACGAGCGCCAAATCATTGAGCGCATGACGGCCATCGAAACACCAAATGTGCGCCCGGTAATCGGACCCCAGCAGATCCTGCACGCCCGCGAGGTGGTCGCTGGTTTGTACGTCGACGAGAAGGTCCTCAGCTACATCCTCGACTTGGTCGAGGCGACCCGCTACCCAGCCCGCTTCGGGCTCGAGGATCTCGAGCCTTGGATCGCTTTTGGCGGTTCGCCCCGAGCCGGGATCTTCCTCACTCAGGCCGCCAAGGCACGTGCCTTTCTAAACGGTCGCGGCTACGTGGTCCCCGACGACGTAAAAGCCGTGGCTCGTGACGTCTTGCGGCACCGGCTCCTGCTGACTTATGAAGCCGAGGCGGAGGAAGTCGACCCTGACTCCGTCCTGGACCGGTTGCTGGAGCACCTCGACGTGCCGTGAGCGTCTCCGAGCTGGCCAAGACGGTCCGGCTGCTAGAGATCCAAACCCGACACCTCGTCAACGACATCTTCTCGGGAGAGTACACCAGCGTCTTCAAGGGGCGCGGGGTCGAGTTCTCCGACGTGCGTGAGTATCAACCGGGAGATGATGTACGGGCGATCGATTGGAACGTGACCGCGCGGCGCGGTACCCCATACGTCAAGCAGTTCGTCGAGGAGCGCGAGCTGACGGTGATTCTCGCGGTCGACGGTAGTGCCTCGACACGATTTGGAACGCAGGGCGCGCTAAAGCGCGAGCGAGCAGCCGAGATCGGCGCAGTGCTTGGATTGGCCGCCAATCGCAACAACGACCGCGCTGGGGCCCTGTTGTTCGCAGAAGGGATCGAGCGGTACATCCCGCCGCGCAAGGGAAAAACCCACGTGCTGCGGTTGGTCCGAGATATCTTGTCGTTCGATCCCCCGGCCCGTGGTACCGACCTCGTAGGTGCGCTCGAGTTCCTCTCTCGCGTACTTCATCGCCGGAGCGTGATCTTCTTGCTATCGGATTTTTTGGATACCGGTTACGAGCGATCGCTGGCGGCGCTGGCGGTTCGACACGACGTGGTGGCGCTGACGCTCTCTGATCGCCGTGACCACGAGCTGCCCGATGTCGGACTGATTGAAGTCGTCGAGCCGGAGACCGGTACCCGTCGCTGGCTCGATACCGGTTCGCCGCGCGTTCGAGAGGCCTACGCGGCTGCGGCCGAGCGGGTGGAGACCGATCGCAAACAAGTGTTCCAAAAGGCTGGTGTGGACATGGTGCCGATTGACACGCTAGCTGACTACGTCCAGCCGTTGAGACGGTTCTTCGAGCGCCGTGAGCGGCAGCGGGGCAGGCCACTGAGGACGCGGAAGCGATGAGCCGCCGGCTGCTGGTCTTGACGTTGGCAGTGCTTGCCCAGCCGGTCGCGCTGTTTGCGCAGGAAACCGAGCCGCCAGCGGTGCGGATCCATGTGGTTCCAGACACACTCGACACAAGCGCGGCGGGCGACAGCTTGACCGTCGGCGACGCGGTATGGGTCACCGTCCAGACTAGTGGCCCCGGGGGTCACTACTTGTTGCCCGAAACTCTGGTCGAGGCGTACGGCGAGCATCCCGAGCTAGCCGTGTTGGAGAGCGCTCGCCAAGACGGTCAGCTGAGACTCAGAGTGGCGCTCTTTCGCCCGGGATCGTTTGTGTTACCAATCATCGAGGCTGGTGTCGCGACAGCGGATGGCGACACGCTACGCGTGCCTGTCTATGCTGACACGATACACGTGGCTTCCGTGTTAGCGCCGGGAGACACGCTTTTGGCGGACATCAAGCCGCTATGGATCAGCGGCGGAATCCCGCTGTGGTTCTGGATTCTGCTCGCCCTGTTGATCGCACTCGCGCTGTTGGCTTGGTGGTGGTGGCGTCGACGCGGTCAAATCGACGAGCTGCCGCAGGTGGGTCCCGACGACGCTTACCAGATCGCGCGACGGCAGCTTGAGGCGCTGAAGATGGAACCACCGACCTCGGGTCGGCGCATAGCCGCGGCGGCACAAATCGGTGAGGCCGTACGTGTGTACCTGACCGATGGGTGGGCGGTGCCGGCTAGAGAGCGGACTACGTTCGAGCTGCTACCCATGCTACCCGAGGATTGGCAGCCAATTCGTCCCGCATTGGCTTCGCTACTGTCGGCTATCGATCTGGTCAAGTTTGCACGCCTTGCGCCCGAACCTGGGGAAGTGCCGCGGTTGGCGAGCGCCGGACTTGAGTGCGTCGATCGACTTGAGCAGACCCGGCAGGCACCAGAGATCCCCGAAGCGGAGGAGGCGGCTTCGTGAACCCCGTACCGCTGAGCTTTGGGAACTGGACGCTTGCCAGCCCAGCCTGGCTGTTGCTCTTGCTGGCACTACCGCTGGCTTGGTACTGGCAACGCCGGAACCGCCGGCGTGCACTTGTTCTGCCCGCTCTGGCTACGGTTGGCGCATTGCCTCAGAGCTGGCGACAGCGGTTGCGAGCGATGCCAGCGCTACTGCGCGCGCTCGCATTCATTGGCTGCGTGGTTGGGATGGCCCGACCGCAAGAGTTGGCTGCAGGCAAGCCGCTCACGACGTCGGGTGTCGACATCGTGCTGGCGATCGACGCGTCGGGCAGCATGAAGGCCGAGGACTTCCAGCCTCGGAACCGGCTCGAGGTGGCCAAACAGGCAGCCGCTGATTTCATCGGCGGTCGTTCGTCGGACCGCATCGGGCTGGTAACGTTTGCCGGCCAAGCCGTTACCCAGACGCCGCTGACGCTCGATCACGGCGCACTCGCCGAAGCGATCGGTCGAGTGAGAATAGGCGGCCTCGCTGAGGGGACTGCGATCGGCACCGCGCTGGCCACATCGGTCAATCGGCTTCGCGCCTCGGATGCTCGGAGCAAGGTCGCAATCCTGTTGACCGATGGCGTCAACAACGCCGGTCAGGTGGATCCCCTGACCGCCGCCGAGACCGCACGCGCCCTCGGCGTTCGCGTCTACACGATCGGTGTGGGCACGACCGGGGAGGCACCGTACCTGCTCGAGGACCCGCGCTTCGGGCGGCGCTACGTCCGAGTCGTGGTGCGCATAGACGAGGAGACATTGCAGCAGATCGCTACGCGGACCGGAGGGCGATACTACCGCGCAACTGATCCGCAAGCATTGAATCAGGTGTATGCCGAGATCGATCGGCTCGAGCGTTCACCGCTGACTGGTCGCCGCCCGGTTGTGCGTCTTGATCGATACTTGTGGCTTCTGATCCCGACGCTGGGGTTGGTGATGCTCGAGGGCGCGCTGCGCGCCACCCTGTTCCGGAGGCTTCCGTGATGTTTGACGCCTTGGATTGGTCACGACCCGAGTGGTTGATGGCGCTGATGCTGGTGCCCGTCGTGATCGCCACCATCGTGTGGTCGTTTAATCGACGTCAGCGAGCGCTCGACGCGTTCTCTGAGGCGCCTGTTCGTGGTCGGACGCAGCCACTGCCGGCGCGGCGTCGACAGGTGCGTGGCGTGTTGCTCGTGTTGTCGTTGACGGCGCTCGTGTTGGCGGTGGCCGGACCCCGCTGGGGTACCGAACGTGTCGCGCCATTGCCCGTGGGACAGGAGGTCGTGTTCGCGCTCGACGTTTCGCGCTCCATGCTAGCTACCGACGTCGAGCCAAGTCGACTCGAGCGCGCGAAGCTTGCCATCCGACAAATATTGGCAACTCTGCCGACGGCCGAGAGTGGGTTGGCGATCTTCGCTGGCGAGGCTGCGCTCGTCGTTCCGTTGACGCGTGACGCGGCGGCGATCGATCTCTATTTGTCGTCGGTCGGGCCGGATTGGGTCAGCGACCCGAGCACGGATCTGGGTCGGGCGCTCGGATCGGCACTCGATGCGTTCCCACCTGACAACGCACCGGGGCGAACGATCGTCCTGCTGTCCGACGGCGAAGATCACAGCGGTGGTTTGGAGTCGGTTGCGCGCGCCGCTCGCGGGCGCGGTATCGAGATCAACGTGATCGGCATCGGCACCGAGGACGGTGCTCGCATACCGATTGCCGCGAATCGTTGGGTCGAGGAAGGGGGCCAGCCGGTGATCTCGCGACTGGATCGCGAGAAGCTCGAGCGTGTGGCCGATGAGACCGGCGGACGGTTTGTTGCGCTCGAAACCGGCGATGGGGATTTGCCGGCTCTGATCGGTCGGCTGCAGGCGCTCGATACCGGCCGCTCGATCGGTCGCGAGTCCCAGCGTCGGGCGGATCGTTATCGGTGGCCGTTGATTATCGCTCTGATCGCGCTGGGGCTCGAGACGTTGCTCGGGTTTGGCGCCGTCCGCTGGCGGCCGAAGCCGGCGACCGTGATGGTGGGGGTGTTGCTGGCACTGGCGATGGGCCGGGCCAGTGCGCCCGAAGAGATGTACGAAGAAGGACGATACAGCGATGCGCTCACAACGTGGCGTCAGATTGACCGTGCAGCGGACGCCAAGCCAGAGGATGCCTACAATCGCGGCAACGCGGCTTATCGGTTGGGCGAGTTTCGGGAAGCGACCGCCAGCCACGCCGTTGCGGCTCGCACCTCCGGTACGCGTGGTCGCGCTGCTGAGGGATGGTACAACGCCGGCAATGGACGGTTTCGGATCGCTGAAGAGGTCGACGCCGCCGATCCGGACGATAGCCAGCGGTATTGGGACAGTACGGTAGCGGCGTACCGTGAGTCTTTGCTGCGCGACCCTGATGACATCGATGCCAAGCACAATCTCGAGCTAGCGCTCCGCCGCCGAGAACGTGCATCCGGTGGTGGTGGCGGTGGTGGCGCGGCCGGCGGGGGTGGAGGAGCCGGTGGAGGCCCGGGTGGGGCCGGCCGCGGCATGCAACCGCCGTCGAGCGGCGGAGTCGGCTCACCGCGCAACATGACACGCGGCGAGGCCGAGCGGCTGCTCGACGCGCTGGCGGCGCAAGAGAGAGAGGCGCTGGCCCGTGGTGAGGGCAACGAACAAGCTCGTCGATCGGATCGACCCGCCTGGTGAGTTCGCGATCGGTCGTCGCCGGCGCTTGGTTGTTAGCTGCGGGTCTCGGGGGAGCATCGGGCGCGGCGGGCCAGGATGACGCGTCGGCTGCGGTTACTGCACGGTTGGAATCTCTGCAGATCTCGCTAGGCGAGACGGTGGATCTTGTAATCGAGATCGAGCCACCGGGTCTCTCGACACCCGTGGAGGAGCCCGATCTGCCGCGACTCCCAGCGGTTGTCGTTGGCCGTAGCAGAGCATCCCAGGTGCAGGTGGTGGGGACCCGTGTTCGGCGTGTCATCGTGCACCGGTTCACGCTCCAACCCCTGGATGCCGGGACGATGCGCATTCCTCCACTCGAGGTCAGGGTAGGGGATCGATCGCTGGTCACCTCGGCGCTCGATCTGGAGGTCATCGATCGGGGAGAGGGCT
The DNA here is from genome assembly GCA_039589035.1 of Gemmatimonadota bacterium. Classification (GTDB taxonomy): domain Bacteria; phylum Gemmatimonadota; class Gemmatimonadetes; order JACCXV01; family JAHWKZ01; genus CAMYLR01. The sequence continues at coordinate 8,675 of JBDHIC010000007.1, forward strand.
GGCGGCTGGGGCGACGCGAAGGCGAGCCCGCCGAGGGGGGACCACCGCCGTTTTTTGTCACCGCGCGGGTCGATCGCGATCACGCCTACGTCGGTGAGCAAGTGACGCTGACGTTTGCTTTCTACCACGATCCGCGAGCACCGTTGGCCGAGAGCCCCGACTACGATCCACCCGACACGCCCGGGTTTTGGCGCATCGAGCTCGATCCCGAACCGATCCTGAGCACCGAGCAAGTCGGCAGCCGAACCTATCGGGTGCAACGCTTTCACTACGCGTTGTTTCCACTGACTGCGGGGGAGCACGAGATCCGTTCAGCGTCGGTGCGCATCGTCGAACCCGACCCACGGGAATGGTGGCGCCAGACCGGCGTGCGGACATTGGAAACCGATCCATTGATGGTGACTGCGGACTCGCTGCCGGCCGAAGCTCCGGCCGGTTTCGACGGTGCAGTGGGTCGGTACGCGCTCGAAGGTGAGATCGGGCGATCAAAGATTCCCGCCGGGGTGCCGATCGAGCTCGAGCTCAAGGTGCGTGGTGTCGGCAATCCGACGGCGATAGGTGCACCGGTCTTGCCGGCTTGGCCCGACGTCGTTGTTCGTGCCCCGACCGTCGAAACGGAAACCGAGATCGTGCGTCGGACGGTGAACGGCGAGGCCCGTTTTCGTTACTTGTTATCGCCACAGATCCCGGGTCAGCTTGATTTGGGCGCGGTGCGACTCGTGTACTTTGATCCCAAGGCGGGCGCCTACGGTGTGGATACGTTGGCACTGGGCGAGATAGAAGTAGTGCCCTCGTCGTCGTCGCCGGTGTTGGTTCGGGAACCTAAGCCGCAGGGTCCCACGCTCAGACCAGCGCGGCTACCGCAGACACCTCGACCTCGCGGGCTCGCCGGTCGGGCGGACTATTGGTTTGCTCTCACGGCGCCGTGGCTGGCGTGGTTGGGAGCGGCGGCAGCAGGCCGGGTGAGTCGTCGGCAGCGACGCGGTGTCGGCCGGCGGGAGGCGATCGCCGAGCTGGAACGTGCGCGGCAGGCGATCGTAGCCGGCGAGCCGGGTTCCGTGCAAGACGCGATCGCGGCACTCGACGCGGCACGGCAGGCGTGGGGTGGTGTCTGGCCGGTGAGCATTGCAAAGACCGCGTCTGGTGCTCGGGCAGCGCTCGAAGCGACCGCCTACGGTGGTGGAGACACGACCGATGCGGTTCGCTTACTCGAGCGGTTGGTCGCGACGCTGCGTGTCGAGCATGGCGATTCGAGCCGGCCAGGAGTGGGCACATTAGCGCTGCTGATGCTGATTCTGGTCCCCGCAGTCAGTGCTCAAGCGCAAGACAGCGCGGATCCGCTCACTCGTTGGCAGGCGGCAAACCAAGCGTACCGCGCGGGCGCCTTTGATCGCGCCGTCGAGACGTACCGCGAGCTCCTCGGAGTGCACTCGGATCCGGACCTCGAAGTCAACTTGGCGGCCGCGCTCTGGCGACGCGGCGATCGCGGCGAGGCGCTGCTCCACTACCAGCGCGCTCTCGAGTTGGCGCCGCGGGATCGTGTGATCCGGCGTGACGCGGAACGGCTGCGCGCCGAGCTCGGCGACCCGCCAGACGGCGGCTCAGGCTTGACCGCGATCTTGGGCTGGGTTCGCTTGGACGAACTGCTGACGCTACTTCTGGCTGCTAGCACGGTGAGTGTGGGGTTGTTTGTGCTGGCTCGGCGCCGTCGGTGGGCGGGCCGAATGGCGGTGGTGACTCTCGTTGTCGCCATCACGGTCGGGGTTGCGGCCGCGGAGCACGGTTTGGTGCTCGACCGAACGAATCAAGCAATGGCGCTGGAAACGTTGGCGCTGTCGGCGAAACCGGGTGGTCCACCGATCGCCAGCGTCGCGGAAGGCAGCGTGGTCCGCCTGCTCGAGTCCGGCGCCGAGAGCGCGCGCATCAAGGCGCCCGGTCTCCCCGCCGGTTGGGTGGCTGTGGATCGCCTCGGCCGGCTAGATTCGATTCTCCGATAGAACTCTCCACATTCCAGGATGTTGTGATGGCCAGCGTACACGTTCTTCCCGAGGGCGTCGTAAACAAGATCGCCGCCGGAGAGGTCGTTGAACGGCCGTCGTCGGTGGTCAAGGAACTGGTCGATAATGCGCTTGATGCGGGCGCATCTCGGCTCGAGATCGCGCTCGAATCAGCGGGGCTCGAGCGGATCACGGTGGCGGACGACGGCCTGGGCATGGAGCGTGACGACGCGGTACAGGCGTTCGAACGCCACGCCACCAGCAAGATCAACGCGGCTGCAGATCTCGATCGGATCGAGACGCTGGGCTTCCGTGGCGAAGCGTTGCCGTCGATCGCGGCGGTCAGCCGAGTGACGTTGGAAACCGCACCCAAGGGTGGCGACGAGGCGACCCGGATCCGCGTCGACGGTGGCGAGATTTCAGTCGTTGAACCGATCGCCCGCGGTCGTGGCACGACAGTCGATGTGCGGGGGTTGTTCTTCAACACACCAGCCAGGCGCAAGTTTCTGAAGACCCACAGCACCGAACAGGCAAACAACGTGCGGCGCATGCTCGAGCTGGCGCTGGCCCGCCTCGAGGTGGGCTGGCGCGTAACGCATGGCCGGCGCGAAATACTCGATCTCCCGCCTGCGCGCACGCTGCCGGAGCGACTTATCTCGCTGCATGGACCTGCCTACGTCGACACGCTATTACCGATGGGCGACAGTGCGTCCGAGGTCACCGTTCGCGGGTTGGTACAGCGAGCAGCGGCAGCCGGTGCGGGACGACGGCGACAGTTCGTGTTCGTAAACGGGCGACCCGTGGACGCGAGCGAGCTCGTACGTGCTGCGCTGAGCGGTTATCGCTCCACGCTGCCGGCCGGGGCCAGGCCAGACCTGTACTTGTTTATCGAGGTCGACCCCGATCGTGTTGACGTCAACGTGCATCCTGCGAAGCGCGAAGTGCGGTTGAGGTCCGGGGCTCTGGTGGCCCACGCGGTGGAGGAAGCTGTTCGGGCAGCGTTGGGCGCTGGCCACGTCGCGGCCCGGCCGGTCAAACCCCACGCCGATCGGGTAGCGGAGGCGGGCCCCCCAGATCCGGGGCAGCTGGGTCTATTCCTGTCCGGTCGTCGTTCGAGGCCCCGCCGAGCGCCCAAAGTGGATCGACCAAACGAGAAATCGCCGGCAAACGATGGCGCAATCGCCGGTCGGATCGCCGGACCAGAAGCAGAGACCACCGACCCTATCGATCGCGAGGTGTTGCCGTCGGTATGGCAACTCCACAACCGGTATATCCTGGCGCAGACGACGACCGGCGTCGTGTTCATCGATCAACATTCGGCCCACGAGCGAATCCTCTACGAGGAGGTTATCGGCGACATTCGCGAGCAGCCGCGTCCCGGTCAGCGTCTTTTGTTCCCGACAGTGCTGCACTTGACACCCGAGCAATTTGCGACCTGGGAGTCGTATCGCGGTCTGATCGAGCGGCTGGGATTTGAGGTCGAGCCGTTTGGCGGTGACTCGATCGCGATCTCGGCAGTGCCGGCTTTCCGGCATGCGTTTGATGCCGAGACGGCGTTGGCCGATCTGCTGGATGACCTGTCCGATCCGGGTGCCGGCAGCGCCGACATGAACCAGCATGAGCGCGTTGCGCGACTGTTCGCTTGCAAGGCGGCGATCAAAGCCGGCCAACCACTGACGCAAACCGAGATGGGTGAAGTGATCGATCGGTTGTTTGCCACCGAGCTACCGTACGATGACGTGCACGGTCGGCCGGCGGTGGTGCAAATCGCCCTCGAGGATCTGAACCGTCAGTTCGGTCGGCACTGATCGAGCCGTGGGATGATCACCGACCCGCCTTACCTCGTTATCGCTGGTCCCACTGCGGTCGGGAAAACCGATGTCGCGATCACGATCGCCAAACAGTTGAAAGGGGAGATCGTGATCGCCGATTCACGTCAGGTGTATCGCGGCCTCGACATCGGCACTGCCAAGCCGACCGCCGATGAACGCCGCGCGGTACCGCACCATATGATCGACGTGGTCGATGTCGGTGCTTCGTACAGTGCAGCGGACTATGCACGCGACGCTCTACGCGCGATCACCGACATTCAAGAACGCGGGCAAACAGTGGTAGTGTGTGGTGGCACGGGGTTCTACTTGGCCGCGTTGGCGGGCCAGTTGGACCCCCTCGACGGAGGATCGGCGATCCAAGATCGCGCACGAGCGCGTTCCCACATCGAAACGATTCCGGAGCACGAGCGGCACGCCGCGCTGGCTGCTGTCGACCCACCAACAGCAGCCCGACTGCATCCACACGACAACCAGCGGGTTGAGCGCGCGTTAGAGGTCTACTTGTTGACCGGTGAGCCGCTGTCGAAACAGACGACCGGGACCCATGATGTCCGACCCCACGTGGCGGTATGGTTGACGCGACCAAGAGCCGAGCTTCATCAGCGAATCAAGGAGCGTCTCGCGACGATGCTCGAGTTGGGGCTGGAGGACGAAGCGCGGCGGTTCTTTGATGCCGGGCTGAGCTCAGAGGTCGCTGGTCTCGATACCATTGGCTATCAGGAATGGTGGCCGTTCTTCGCGTGCCAGTGCAGTCGTGACCAGGTGGTTCGCGAAATCGATCGTGCCACCCGACGGTACGCCAAGCGTCAGGAAACCTGGTTTCGGAATCAGGGTGACTACCAACCCGTGGCAGCAGTGGGGGGTTCGGAGAGCGTGCTGGCCATCTGGGAGTCCGCACGGTGACCGGGCTCCAGGGGTTCGTGTTGGGGCTCATACAGGGATTGACCGAGTTCCTACCCGTTTCTTCTAGCGGTCACTTGGTTATCGGACGGACGCTGTTCGGACTGGAGACGCAACCACTGCCATTCGAGGTCGCGGTTCACGGCGCCACTTTGTTGGCGGTGCTGGTTTACTTTCGGCGCCGGTTGGCGGACATGATTCTCGGCGCGGAAGTCGGCTATATGGGCAAGCTGGTGCTGGCGACGGTGCCGATCGTGATCACTGCGATCGTCTTTCGCGGCGTGGTGGAGCGGGTCTTTCAGACGCCGTTGGCGGTGGCGGTGCTGCTGGCGGTTACCGGCACCGTGCTTTTGTCGTTGCGATTCAAGGCGCGACCCGACATGAGATCGGTCGATCGGGCCGAGCCGACCTGGATGGCGGCTTGGCTGATCGGCTGCGCCCAGGCGGTGGCGCTGATGCCGGGCATCAGCCGGTCCGGTGTCACGATCGTGGCCGCACTCTGGCTGGGTGTCGCCCCGTATGCCGCGGCCGAGTTTGCGTTCTTGCTCGGCGTGCCAGCGATCGCTGGCGCCGTGGTCTTCGAGACGAACACCATTCAGTCGGCGATGGACGGAGGGTCGGCGGCCTATGTGTGGGGGACGACGGCCGCATTTACCAGCGCGTTGATCGCCATGGCGATCGTGTTTCGCGTCATTCAGGGCGGTCGCTTTGATCGGTTTGGTATCTATTGCTGGACGGTAGCCGTGGCGTTTGGAGTCTACTTGTTGAAGGTGGGAACTTGAGCGATCGCAAACAGACCGGGGGTTCTTCGGCATGGTCGCCGTTTGTCCGGATCGCGCTGGTCGAGGATGTGGGCCAGGGTGACGTCACGACCGCGGCTACCGTTCCCCCCGATGTCGGTGGCGAAGCCACGATCGTGGCTCGGTCGCCCGGTGTGATCGCCGGGCTGGGCGCTGTCTCTGAGACGTACCACCAGGTTGATCCGGAGGTGGCGGTTGTGTTCAAGGCCGCCGACGGTCGGTGGGTCGAGTCGGAGACGGTCGTGCTGGCTGCGACAGGCTCGTTCGCCTCGCTGCTGGTGGCTGAGCGGACTGCGCTCAACTTTCTTCAGCGGTTGTCCGGCATCGCGACGCTCACCGCCAAATTCGTTGACGCGGTCGATGGAACTGGTGCCAAGATCGTTGACACCCGGAAAACCACGCCCGGTTGGAGGATGCTCGAGAAGGCCGCGGTAACCGCCGGTGGCGGACACAATCACCGGATGGGTTTGTACGACGCCTACTTGGTCAAGGAGAATCACCTCGCGGCTGCCGGTGGTATCACGGCGGCTCTCGGACGAGTCGCCGTTGCCAACACCGATCGTCAACCGGTGGAGCTCGAGGTTGCGTCGCTGGCTGAGGTCGACGACGCGTTGGCGTCGGTCCACCGCCCCGATCGTATCATGTGCGACAATTTCGCGATCGATGATCTAGGGGTCGCAGTGGAGCGTATTCGCGCGGCCGATGCTGACATACTGATCGAGGCTAGCGGCAATGTGCGGCTCGACACGGTGCGTTCGATTGCCACCACCGGGGTTGATTGGATTTCGGTGGGTGCGCTCACGCACTCGGCTCCAGCACTCGACCTGTCGTGTCTGATCGAGAGGCGATAGAGCCCCTCGGGTTGGACGCCGACCGGCTGGGTCAGAAACTCGGCGTCCGCGTCGTTACGTACGCCGATGTAACATCGACGATGGACGTCGCGCGCACCGACACCGGTCCGTTGCCGACGATTCACGTCGCTGAGCGACAATCCCTCGGCCGTGGTCGGGAAGATCGACGGTGGGCGAGCCCGAGCGGGAACCTGCATGCAACGATCGCCTGGGCCGACCCTTCGGAGTTGTTTCCGCCGTCACTCTTGGCCGCGCTTCAGCTCGCCTGGGCCGAGACCGTGGATCACCACGGGGGTCCCTCAATACGTTGCAAATGGCCAAACGATGGTTACATCGCGGGCCGTAAGTGGGCCGGTATGTTGGCTGCCCGCTGGCCGGCGCGCGGAGCGCTCCTGATCGGCGTTGGCGCCAACATACGGGTCGTTCCTGAAGACGTCGCTATGACCGCTACCGCTCTGATCGATCAGTGGCCCGATTGGCCCGGCGGGAAAGCGGTTGCCGAGTGGTTGCTCGGGGCCGCGGTCGGCGTGCTCAGGAGGGGGGCCGCATCGATCCCCGCCGCGCTCGAGCGATGGCCGGAGCGCGACATCTGGCCGCCCGGGGTCGAGCTCGAGGTCGAATCGGCCGGCCAGCTTTCTACCGGGCGGTATGGAGGCTTGACGGCGTCGGGCGAGTTGGTGCTGGAAACGGCAACTGGCACGTCGACGTTCGCTAGCGGCGATGCGCACCGGGTTCGCGCCGCCGACCGCGGCTAGCGGTATCTTCCGCCGATGCTCCTAGTCGCCGACATCGGAAACTCCTCGACCGTTTTGGGGATCCGTGAAAGCGGCGGTGCGATCGTCCGCCGATGGCGGATTGGATCCGATCGTCACCGGACGCCGGACGAGGTCGGGGCGCTGCTTCGGGCACTGTTGAGTGCTGCCGATGGTGCTGAGGACGCGCCGACGGCGGCGTGTCTGGCCTCGGTCGTACCGCCATTGACGGCGATCCTGGCCGAGGCGATCGAGAAGCATCTCGGGATCGAAGCGCACGAGTTCCGGTACGCTCCGGAGCTGGGGATTCGGCTCGATGTGGATGAGCCGGCCCAGGTTGGACCGGATCGAGTGGCCAACACGTTGGGTGTTCATCTCGGGTACCCGGGCCCAGCGATCGTGGTCGACTTTGGTACCGCGACGAACTTCGATGTCGTCTCCCCGGATGGCGCGTTCCTGGGAGGCATCATTGCGCCCGGGATCGAGAGTGGGTTCGAAACGTTTACTGCCGCGACCGCGCTCCTGCCACGCATCGCGCGTTCGCACCCGCAGTCGTTCATCGGTAAGACCACCGTCGCCAACGTACAAATCGGGGTCTACGGTGGGGCGGTGGCGATGGTCGACGGCCTGATATCACGGATCCGCGACGAGTGGGACGCCACGGCGCAAGTGATCGCCACCGGCGGATTGTCTAGCGTGGTCGGGCCAGATTGCCGTTCGGTCGATGTCATCGACGCCGACCTGACGCTGAAGGGGATCGGCTGGGGGTACGAGAGGCTCTTGCCCGCTACGGCGTAGCCCGGTCCGCGCGCCGCCAGGCAGCACCCTCGGACAGCTGCCAGTTAACCAATGCGGGTGCACCGATAAAGAGATCCCGAGCCCGGGTCGCCAACGATACGGCCAACATCACGTCAGGTGGCAGCCCCAGCAACGCTCCCAACGCGATATACCCTCCCTCCTGGACGCCAAACCCAAGCGGCACCAATTGAACAACCGCAAACATGAGCGCCAGGTTGAGGCTTCTCAGCACGACGGCTTCCAATGGCGAAACGGGTTGCCCCATTAGGAAGAGTGCAAGCCAAACCTCACCGGCGAGCACCATGTGGCCGGTGAATTTCAGTAGACTGGCAACCAAGATCCGGGGCACCCTGGCGTAAAGCGACTTGAGGACGACCTCGATCTCCTCGGCGCTTTGTGCTAAAACGCGGACGTACGCTTTCCCGCTCCGCTTGGCCGTGATCCTGGCTATATATCCGATTATTCCGGAGTGTTGCAGGTAGAGAATCCCGGCGAACAAAAGGGCAAACATCGCGGTCCCGGCGATCGCCCAAAGGACCAGTTGGCCCTGAGCTTTCAAAAAAAAGAGCGAGCTGACGCCGACGACAGCGACAAGAGCCAAGGCCAAGCCGTTCACGGTAGTGTCGGCGACAACCGAGGCGGTGGCGTCTACGCCTCGAACGCTGCGCTGCATGAGCATTCGTATTCTCACGAGTTTCCCGCCAAGAGCCCCCAGCGGGAGCAAGCTCTCCATCGCAAACCCAATCCACATGGACCGCAGAATCGTCAGAAAACGCGGTGTTGCGCCGGCCCGGAAGAGCAACCACCAGCCGATACTGCTCAAGATCACATTTGGGATGAAGAACAACGGCAGGAGGAGGATTCTCCAGCCCGCGAGCGCGAAGAGCTCCACTATGGTGCCAAAACCCTGCCAGACGAGTAGCCCGATCAGCAATCCCAAGCCGATCAAGAACGTTATCGTGAAAACCGACCTCTTAGTCATCGCCATCCCGCAAATCCGCCACCTTCGGCAGGAGACCCGATCGAAGCAGCGCAGAACAAGCCACGATCTTCAAATCCTGCTTTCGGATACCCCACAACACTCGTAGCAAGCTCAGCAACCCCTGCTGCCGGAGGACCATTCGCAGAGTGGTGCTCGACTTCTGGGAGATCCTGGTGGCTTGTTGATAGAACAGCTTTCGGTGTTCCAGACGATCCGTAAGGGGCCGAGAGATCGACTTCACTCTCTGCAAGAAAGCTTGAGACTGGTCTGGGCTTTGGAGCCTAAGCCCTGTGTTGTCCGAGTGGATTGGGATGAATTCGTGGCCCACCACCCCGTTCCTGTCCAGCTCGATCGACAAGATACAAGTCTGGTTTAGAGAACCTGGCCTGATGAATTGAGCGATCTGCTGAACGTTGGCGAGCTCATCCTCATCATTGTGAAATACGAAGTTGCCCAGGCTGTAGAAAGCGAGCTTATCCTGATACCGTTCGTATCCCTGAACGACATGCGGGTGGGACCCCACGATCAAGTCAACGCCGGCGTCCATTAGGCGATGGGCAAGTCTCACGCTGTCGGGCGATGGGTAATCGACGTACTCGTAATTCCAGTGGGGGCAGGCGATGACAAAGCGATTGTCGCCCTTGGCCCTCTGTATCTCGCCTTCAAGCTTCCGGAAACGGTCGGGGGCGGTGCCGGCTTTGGATGGCCCAGCGTGGTACCAACGTGACAAGCCAAAAAACGCAAGGTTGCGCTCAGGCCGGTCTAGATACAGGGGTGTTAGTGCCGCCTGCTCGTCGAGACCAGCGCCGAAGTGTGACTTGTTCTCGGATCCCAAGAATTTGATCGTATCGGCGAGCCCAATCTCTCCGTAATCGAGGATGTGATTGTTGGCGAGCGAGAAGACGTCGAGCGCGTCGAGAATCTGGCTGGTACGAGGTGCCGCTTTCAGGGTGATGGGGTGGTGAGGGGCTTGCTCTTCCGAGATCGTCAACGGCGACTCGAGATTGGCTATTCGGAGGTCCGCGCTGGCCAGTACTTGGACAATCTGCGGATCGACGTCGAACGTCTCGGTGTCGATGTTGGCCAGACACACATCGCCGACGAAAAGCAGTCGCATAAGACAGTGTCTCCGAGATTCAGGGTGGCAGCGCCGAGGACCGCGGCGGGAGACGATACATCTGCCAGATCGGCAGAACAACGGGCTTGACACCAAGGTGCGAGTCTGCTAAGCTTTGTTAGCACTCTCAAGTGACGAGTGCTAAGAACGCTCGTCGCGTACCTCATTACACAACAAGAGCACAGTAACACTTCTGGGGAGGATTGTACAGAAATGGGTAGCAACCTTAATCCACTGGCTGATCGCGTGGTTATCAAGCCACTCGAGGAGAAAGAGACACAGAAGGGCGGCATCATCATCCCTGACACGGCAAAGGAGAAGCCGCACGAAGGAAAAGTCATTGCGGTTG
>JBDHIC010000008.1:0-31241 GCA_039589035.1 Gemmatimonadota bacterium
TTGGCTCGAGCCGAGGCACGCATCATCGTTTCCCTTCGGGGTCGGAGGCCCTCGCTCGAGACGAGATGGCCAACCGGGTGGCGCGTTGCAGGATGCCCAGCTTTGCTGGCCCAATCCCTTGGACAGCAAGGACTTCGCCCCAGCTGCGAAAGCCTCGCTGCCGTATCCGTTCGCGTACTATTGACTTAGCAAGTTTCGGACCGATCCCGGGCAACGCCTCCAAAAATGTGGCGTCGACCCGGTTGAGATCGGGCTGCCGCTGGCCATCAGCAGCCCCCGATTCGAGGTCCTGTGCGGGCCACTCCAGGTAGGGTCGCAATCGATCCAACGTCTTTGGCCCGACACCCCGCACCGAGAGCAAATCGTCTGCGTCCCTAAAGGCGCCGTGGCGGGTCCGATGTTCCAGAATCGCATCAGCGGTCTTCGGGCCGATGCCGGGCAACCGGTCCCAAGCGACCCGATCGGCGACGTTTGGGTCGATCGGCTCCGGCGGTGCATTGGCCAGCTTGCGGTCGGCTCGGAGCTTTAGGGCTGCGGCGTAGAGCTGCGTCAGCCAATCGTCAGGCCCCAACCGAGCGGTGACCGCCTCGATCGATGCCAGCGGTGGATCGAGCCGCCGTTCGACAAAGTCAGCCAAGCTCGAAGGCCACGCAGCCCACTCGGCCACCACGCCAAAGCCCCATGCCAGCGTGATCAGCGCCAACGCGCGCCGCTCGACAGGAGTTAATCGGTGTTGAAATCGCATCCTTGTGCACGTGTCACGTAGTCGACGATCCGGTTCTCTTGGCGCTCTTGCTGTGTCAAGTTTCGAGCCGAGCGACGTCTGATCGTGTCCGGGCCAGCAGCTGTGCGCTAACTACATTCCCGATGATGAAGAGCGACAACCGATCGTGGAGAAGTTTCTGGGAATCGGCGAGCAGCTGCCGACTGAACTACGTCGAGGCCGAGCACTTCGTCGACACCCTGCACCAGCACGTTGGCCTTCAACCCGCCTGGCGAGTGCTTGATTTTGGCTGTGGGTTCGGCTTCACAGCCGGGCTGATCGCTCCGAGAGTTGAGTCGGTTTCTGTCTGGGACACAGCCGCCAACATGCGCGCGCACGCACGCGATCATCTCGCCCCACATGGCAATGTGGAATTCCTCGATCTCGGGACCGAGATCACGCTACCCAGCGGGGCACGTTTCGATCTCATCGTCGTAAACAGCGTCGTCCAGTACATGTCCGCGGACGAACTGGCGGCTTGGCTCGTGGCATGGCGCGACGGCTTGGCCCCAGGGGGAAGACTATTGCTGTCAGACTTGATCCCGCGCGGCCACGATGTCCGCCGCGACATTCCAGCTGTACTGCTGTTCAGCTTGCGCCGCGGGACGCTGCTCCGAGCCGTGATCGAGGGTGTGAAGGAGTGGCGCCGCTATCGACACACACACCGCTCTGTATCGCTGTTGATGATTGCCCCAGACGAGCTCACCCAACAGGCGAAGGAACTCGGACTCGACACCGAGATTCTGCCCATAAACCTGAGTTCGCATCCAGCTCGGGTGAGCGTTGTCTTGACGCCCCGTTAGCGCCGATCGTGTCTTCCCACCATCACCGAGCGAGACCCAAGGTGCTAATCGTCGGGGCTGGATTCGGCGGTCTTCAGTGTGCACTACGCCTCGCTAATGAGCCCGTCGATGTCGTGCTGATCGATCAAAACAACTACCATCTATTCACCCCCTTGCTGTATCAAGTTGGAAGCTCGCTTCTGAACCCGAGTGACATCGCGATCCCTGTCCGGTCGGTCGTCAGCCGAGCACCAAACGTGCGGTTCCGAATGGCAACTGTTACGGATGTCGACTTCGACTCCCGGCATTTGCGGGTCACCAGCGGGGCGGAGATTGCCTACGATTACCTGGTGCTCGCCCTTGGTTGCGCCACCAATTACTTCAACCTCGACCCCAAGCGGGATGGCCTTTCCGGGGTCAAGGACCTACCCGAAGCGCTGGCACTTCGCAATCGGGTGCTCGAGCAATTCGAGGTCGCTCTGACGGAACAAGACGAGGACAGACAGGCTCAGCAGATGAGCTTTGTCATCGTTGGTGGAGGACCAACCGGCGTCGAGTACGCTGGCGCGCTGGCGGAGCTCTTCCGTCGCGTATTGGTTCACGATTTTCCGGACCTCGACCTGACCCGGGCACGAGTTGTTCTCGTCGAAGGCCGAGACCGATTGCTGATCGATTTCCCATCTCCACTCGGTGACTACGCCCGTGAGCGGCTTAAACAACTCGGCGTCGAGGTACGTCTCGGGTCACTGGTCAAAGGTTATCAGAACCAAGTCGCATATCTCGACAATGGTGAGGGGATTCCGGCCGGCACTTTGATCTGGGCGGCAGGAGTTCAACCAACCGATCTTACCCAGCAATTGGCACTGCCCAGTGATGCGGCTGGCCGCGTAGAGGTCGACGACTATCTGCGAGTGGCTGGTCAGGACCGCGCCTACGCGATCGGCGATATGGCGGCCGTGCGAGATACGAGCGGGCTTCTTCCTATGATGGCCCCACCCGCTATGCAAGCTGGCCGCCACGCTGCGGACAACATCTTGCGATCTTGCGCGACATTCGCGGCCAGTCCGCTCGACCGTTCCGATATCGTGACAAGGGGATCATGGCGACAATCGGGCGCAACGCGGGCGTAGCTCGCATTGGGCGCTTGAAGCTTAAGGGATTCACCGGGTGGATCGCGTGGCTGCTGATCCACCTGTATTTCTTGATCGGGTTTCGAAATCGGTTGGCGGTGTTGCTACAATGGGGATGGAACTACTTCAAGTACGATCGTCCGATCCGAATCATCACGCGGAGCGAGAACTGATTGTCGCTATTGACCGCCTTGGCGCCGGATGGTCGTCAGCACGACGTCACCAACGATCTCCAGTGTTGCCGAGGATACTTTATCGAGGGTGTCCTCGGGGGTATGCCAGAACGGGTAATCGAAGTCGATGATGTTGATCGTTCGGATGCCGGCCTCGTTGAGCGGTACGTGATCGTCGGTAATCGGCTGCCCCGGTGGGCTTGCGGGGAAGACCGCCCCGTATCCAAGCTCCTGTGCGAGGTCCCACACCCGATCCACCTGGTCCCCAACCAGATCGAGGAGAATCCCGTAGAGCGGCCGGTACGTGTCGCCGCGAACCTCGGCGAAATGTCTGGCACCGAGGAACATATCAGGCGTGAAGGTGGCTAGTGTAACGGGATCGTGACCCCAATCCTCTCCGTCGGTGAGCAGCAAATCCACACCCACCTCGGGCGGTCTCTCGGCCAGCGCATCGGCGATCGCGAGAACGATCGCCACCCCCGACGCTCCGTCGTTGGCACCCGGTATCGGGTTATCGCGGTCGGCGACATCGGTCGCTCTCTCGGCCACTGGCCGCGTGTCCCAGTGGGCAATCACCAATACGCGTGACGTCGCCTCGGGCCGGAAGCTGGCCCAGACGTTTGTTAGCGAGAGCGTTTCGCTCTCCCGAGTTACATGCGTGAACGGCATCTGCTCGGTGACGTCTGCACGCGCCTCCAGAAATGTCGTCATCCAAGCCAGTGCTTCGGCGTGAGCCGTCGTACCCGGAACACGCGGTCCGAAAGCTACCTGACGCTGAACAAGCGTGTCCGCGAGCTGGCGGTCGAACTCCATCGTACGTGCCGATGGTGTGGGACCCCCGTCACAGCTTCCAGCCACCAGCGTTAGGGCAACCACCCCTAGGGACCCACCCAGGCGGCTCAGAATGACCGCGTCCCCGACGCGCGAGGGGAGTCCCCGAACCGTGTGAAAAGGCCTCTCGACGAGCGCGACAATAAAATCAGTCATTCTCCCACCTAGAAAAGAAAGTCGAGAAACGCTTCCATCCCCACCGTTGTGTTCCGAATATCTCGTTTCCGATCATCTCGCGATAGGTAGCTGACCGCGAATCCCGACACTACGCGTCCAAACTCGTACGCCACCGAAGGGCGAATCTCGGTCGTCAGTGTTTCGACGTTCAAGACCGGCTCTTCTTCGCCGGCGAGCGCCGTTGAGTCTTCTCGGAAACGTCGATTAAACGACACCGACGTCAGTAGTGGCTGCCTCAGCTTCGCCTTCCACAGAGTCGGAAATGGTATGTACAGCGTGGTACCGGGACGGATGTTGTAGTTGAAATTGATTGCAAAATCAGTAGCCAAGTCCTCCCGTCGGTTGTCCACCGATCCACCTCTAATCGCTGCAGTGATCGTCTCGCTGTGTGAAGCCCGAAAATCAGTTGACATCCCGTTAGTCCACGTCAGCCTGACCGCGACCACCGGGTCCCACGATCGACGGTCCACGTCGCCCAACAACTGATCATTGGAGACATCGCTGCTGGTGCGGCGCTGGAACCCGGACGAAACCGTGGCCGCTGCGATCGCCTTGCGCACCGCACCGGGCAACCATGCGTTCGTCCAATTGACATTGATGTCGGGCCAGGTGCGGATCGATTTCTGATTCACGCCCTGTAGATATCGCCGGACGTTATCGGTCTCCCGGTAAGCCCCTCGGATCCGCAGGGTGCGAACCGGTTGCAGCGTCGTCGACAGGCCCCAGTCATCGTTCTCGGTGAAGCTCTGCGGCTCTTCGGGACTTTCGTTATCGAGGCTACCGAACCCCCACCCGAAGCCAAAGCTCGGGTCATCCTCTTGCTGAACGTACAACACACCCTCGCGCTGGCGACGATCGAAGCGGATCGGACCAAGGAATCGCGCCCACCAAGCAGCTCTTGAGCTAGCAGCGCCGACACCCCCATCCCCGGACGACTGGAACGCCTGGACCAACTCGACGACCTGGAACTGAACCGTAAGGGACTTGCTTCTCGTGGCCCCAAAGTCGCGCAGGTCGAGGCTGTCGAGGCTTCGACTCGCCGCACGAGTGTGGTTTCTGTTGGAAGTCGTCCGATAGTTATAGCGGGGTGTGAGCCAGCTCGCGATCGGAATCGTCCAGTCAAAATCGAACGTTTGGCGGCGCAGCGCTTCCACTCCCAACGTCTCTCTTTTGATCACGGTCTCTGGAAACACCAGATCACGAGTCGAATCCCACCTGAGACTGGCTCGCATCGACGAGAACAGCTGGAAGTCTATCTGTGCGTCACCGGTCACGTTGCGGGTCGTATCGGCCGTGAAGTCGGTCCCGCTCGCGAGGATCTTGTTCCTATTCCGCTCCTCAAACACCGTTCTCGTGCTGAGCGCGACGGTGGCCGGGGCGAGGTTCAAATCAGCGGCAGCCAGCTTCTGGAGCGCTTGGCTGCTCTTGATCGACCTGGGAAAAGGCAATTTGGCTATCCAGCCCAAGCCGAGCGGTAGGCCACGTTTCCTGAACCCAGTGCGATACGTCACCAGACTCTCCCACCGGGAGCGGTCGGTATCGAGATCCACAGAGCCCAACTCTTCTCCCCGGAAAGTTAAGCGGGCCTCTAGTTTGTCCAGTGTGGCCGCAATGATTGGATTGGAAGACTGGCGCGTTCGGAAAGCACGCAGCGAGACGATATCGCGTGTGTTCGATCGCTCCAGCGAGTCTTCTTGCGAGCTGCTAGTGACCAGGATGTCGGATCCCACCGCGTAGAGCGGGACGTCGCTTCGTCCAAAGTGATCGTACGTTAGCGGTAGCGCGATGCCCCATGACTCCGGAAGCATCTTTTCGAGATCGAACGCCGTGCTCAGATCAAAATCGCCACTGTCGAAGTTGTTGCGTGTCGCGTTGAGGTTTCGATACCGACCATCGCGGTTTTCAAGCGTCAAGTTGACGCGCCCGAGATCGGCAAAAACGGCCTGAGCACTGAGGAAACTCGCCCCGCCTCCTTCCCTGAGCGGCGCGGTCAGCCGCCATTCGTCGATCCAAAACGTACCTGTGACAGGGGAGCCGGATGTGTTTTCGACCCCGATCGTGAGCTGACCAACTTCGGTGATCGTCGGTGGCGGCGCGATTGGCGAAGCGATGTGGACGCGGTAGCGTCCGTCATCTGATACCGCGCTGCCGGTGTCCGCTCCCACTGAAGCCAGGCTGTCGAGCAGCGTGCGTTTGAGCTCGGTAAAGATGTCAAAATCGATGACGTGCTCTTCCCAATCAAGATCACGCAGAGGGGCTGTGTACTCATATACGTTTAGCGTGTCGATCCCAAACTCGACGAAAAAATTCGGCTGCTGACCAGCATCAACATCACGCCCCTGAACCCAAAGCCGCATTTCCTTGTAATCGATGTAGGACTCGCGATCGAACAACGGACTGAAGATCGTACCCCGCGCTCCGACGGGAAGTCCGCGGTACCCAAACTCGAGTGACTGCTCGCGAACGACTGTGTTGATCCCGGCGATTTCGTCAGCCCTATCCTGCTGCGCGACTACTCCCGGAGGACTCCTATACTCTGCGTTCTCCACATCGTTGATCGCGGTGATTCGAAGGCTATCGCTGTCCTGACCTGCGATCGGGAAACCGTCAGCGTCGACGATGCCTCGCTGAAGAAACGTTGAACCGACGATCTCCAGACCGACGATCTCGAACTCGGTCGGGTTCTCAACACCGGTGAACGTGAACCTGATCGCGCGAACGTTGCGCAAGTCCGGGGCTCCAATCGATTGATCAGGCGAGACCAGCGGCAACCGAATCCGGCGAAATTGAGTCGTGGGGATACGGCTGCCCGGCACCTCGAACCGATTTCCAGCAAGGTCAAACTCCCAGCGCACAATGTCTTCCTGCCGATCGAGGAGACCATTCAGATTATTATCCTCAGTGTCTAGAATCGAGTTGTTCTCGGTGCCATTGGGATTGTTCGGGAACGCACCCGCTCCGAAGGTCTCGTTGAAATCATCGGTGCCGTCGTCACCAGCAACGACGATGAAATCGTTGCCGTCGATTCCATCCAAACCCACGTCCTCGTCGATATCCAGGTTGTTGTCCCGGGTGTTCGGGTCGGTCTCCTCGGTATCCAACTCGCCGAGGCCGACCGGTGCCCCGTTCCGGTCGATGCGAACCGCATCTTCGTCGATCGTGCCGAGATCGACGATCATCGTGCCCCGATCTCCTCGCAAAAAGAACTCGACGAACTCCTGACGCGTTAGATCCTCGCCGGTGGTGGATACGAGCGTCTGAATCGAGCGCCAGGAAGAGGATCGTTCGCCTGGCGTCTCACCGCGTGGTTCGAGAAGCACAACGAACTCGCTATCGCCGATATCAAGCCCCCGCACGGTGCCCGTGACCTGCTGCTGGTCGATGGCGAAGGTGAACCATCGGGCGTCCGCATACTCCGCTAGGCTCAGCGTCGTTTGACTCGGTACGGATGCAAAGCTCCACGCCCGGAAGAAGAGATTTAGCCGTTTGGCTACCTCGATATTCTCAAAGTCGTTCAAAAAGACTTCGCCGTCGGTATTTGGATCGGGGTTGCTCCAGGCAAGCTCACCGCGCAGAGTGAACGTCGAGGTTCGTCCCCCGTCGACGCCGGGCAACGCATCGAGCCAACGGCTCATGAACGGCATTCTGCCGGTATAAACACCGTCCACCGCCCCGATCACTGTTTGGGCCGGTTCCGCCCCGAGAATTGGGCGATTGGCCAAGCTTTGCTGGCGTTGCGCCATCAAGGTTGAATTGATGACCACGTTGGGGGCAGGCGCGTACGATCCTGCCGCGCCGTACAACGTCGTCGGCGCCAAGTTGAACAGCGGAGCGACCTCGAAGTTGATGCCCAGGCGGTCGTTCGGATGTCGCTCCGCGAGCCCAGCGGGATCAGTCAAAACGACGCGCCCGAAATCGTAGAAGATCTGGTAGTCTTCCCCGCGCGTGAGCACCTCTCCGCCGATCGTTATTCGCTCTGAACCGTCAATCAGATTGGCCGCGCCGAGCTCGATCTCTCCAGTCAGACCACCCTGGGACAGGTATGTGGCCTCGATGAAATAGACCTGGTCATCGAGCGCGGTTTTGTTGGGATCGCTGTTGAAGTACAGTTGCCGGTTTGGACGTTCAATGGAGATCGCTAAACCAGCCTCATCAGTTGGCTCAAAGAAGGGGCGGATGTTTGGCAGCACGAGGTAATCCGGTCCGCCAAAGGGATCGCGCAGGATCCGAGGTACGCTCACCCGTTCGTTCACATCGGTCACACCGAAGATCTCAGAGTACTTGCGCGATTCACCGTCGATCGTCTCAAATGTCTCCTTGAGGTCTTGCGCGCCGCGGTAAATCGCCAATTCAAGGGAGCCCAGCTGGATATTTGGTTCCCGTAACGAGTAGACGTTTCTGAGCGTGTAATCCCAGGTAAAGTCCAGCGTGTCGGGGTTGATCGGCTTGATCAGCTTGAGGATCTGATCTTCGGCCTCTTGTGGTGTTCCCACTTCCGTCCCACCCGCTGTCACATAACCCACGGCGAGAACCTCGTTATCGTTGAGCTGTCGCTTCATCTGGATGATGACACCGTCCGAGACCACATAGTCCACCCCCTCGATCAGCAGATCGAAGAACCCGGCATGCGCCTGCCCGGAAAGCGTGTCAGGAGCGGTGGGATTGACGAACGCTGTTCCCGGCTTTGACGCCAGTTCGCGATTGTTGGTGAAATTCCCGTCGTCCAGCCACACGTTGAGAGAGCCGGCCTCCGGCAACGACGCAGGGGTCAGGAGAGACGTGCCCGAACTCGGATAGGGGATCCGACCTGGAGCCAGCGAATCAGGATGAAACAAGAAAAAGAAGCGGTCGTTCTGAAACTGCGTATCCTTGATGTCGAGACTCACCTCGGACAATACGCCGTCCCCGCTTGGCGCGATCGAGAGCGACCGTGTCGTCGTCTGTCCCTCTTTTCGAGAACCGAGAACTCGTAGATCGACGGGGCCGAGTTGGGCCACGGCCTGGGCTCCAAATGTGCCCTGCGCAACACCGCTGCCCAGGAACCGGGATGGCGGCAGGGCGACTCGTATGTCCCCGACCTCGACTCGTTTCAAGATCTCATCATCCGTCCCTGTGTACGCAGCCGAGATCAATTGCTTGGATTCCAGCTCACGTTGTGAGTTGAAATCGACCGCTACGTCGAGCTTTGTCCCGACGGTCCCCAGGATCTTAAGATCTAGGGTCTGATCCAGATCGAGATCGAAACCGCCCACTGCTCGTCTGAGCAGCTCAGAACGGAGATCCGGGTCCTGGGTGCTGCGCGACCCAAGCGCGCCGACGTGCAGTTTGCCCTGCACATCGAACACCGATCCCTCGCCAAATACGGCTGCCAACGGGGCCGGGATCTTGAGTGGGTTCTCCAGCTCGGGTATCAAACCCTCGGCGGTTTGTGATCTCCCTGAGAGCCGACCGACCACGGTGGTCGCCCAGAGCTCGTCACGCATGTGTGTCTGGGCACGTCGTGTATAGGCTTCGAGGTCGAGACCCACGGCGGCCGGACGACGCACATCGACGGGAGGCGTGTAGGCTCGGCGGGGAACGACAAAACCCAGTTGGGGATCAAACTCGACAAGGCTATCCGGCAGGAGGCGCGCCGCGTCGGTCTGCCAGCGCTCTGCTCGCCAGACGAGACCGGGGTCTCGTTGCTCTTGCTGCGCAGACAATGGGTTGGCGACCACTACCGCCAGGGCGGCGCCCCAGATCAGGCGGGTCAAACTACGGGCGGGGGGAGCAGTAAGACTCATGCCGGGTATACGAATCGCAGTGGTCCCGCAGGCGCGGGGCAAGACATCAATATTACTTTGGCCTTAACTCTAGCGCCGAAGCGGAGCCGACACCTGGAATTCGCACCACACTAGGTTGGCAGACGTGCACACTTTTGAATATAGATCCAGTCGTTTGGCGGGCCACTTGGCGTCCGCAGCTTGAGGATCCTCTGATGAGCCGATGGCAAGAGTGGGTCAGCGCCCGCACACTGTCCCTGTACACACTCCGCGAACACCTCGGTCCGTTCGTCTTCGGGCTCGTCATTTTCACGTTTATCATGCTGATGAACCAGGTGGCCCGGCAGTTCCAGTCGCTTGCCGGCAAAGGACTGGGCGCCAAAGTAATCATCGAGATCTTCCTGCTCTCGATTCCGCTCACGATCGCGGTAACGATCCCCATGGCCGTCTTGGTAGCCACCATGGCGGCCTTTGGAAGGCTGGCCGGTGACAACGAGATCACCGCGATGCGGGCAAACGGGGTCGGCTTTCACCAGATACTGATGCCGACGATCATAGCCGCCCTGCTGCTCTCCATTGCCACAGTCTGGTTCAATGACACCGTCTTGCCGGAAAGCAACCATCGCTTGAGTCGACTCATGCAAGACATCCAACGCACGAAACCCACCGTGGTCCTGGAAGAGAAACGGTTCAACGATCCGACTGGTTTGGGAGATTATCGGATAGAGCCGAACCGGCTGAACCGCGAAACCAACATGATGTACGGGCTCAGAATCTTTGACATGTCGGACCTGAGCGTGCAACGCACGATTTTCGCGGACTCGGGGCGACTCGATTACACAACCAACCAAGAAGATGCTGTCCTCACACTTTGGGATGGGCAAATCCACCACCGTGATATCACGCAACCCGGTGAGTACGAAGTGCTCGATTTCGAGCGACAGCAATTGGTCATGCGTGGTGTGTCGTCGCGGCTCGAGCGCGCTCGTGAGGACTCACGCATGCGCAGCGACCGTGAGATGGATCTGGGCACACTGGTCGAGAACGTTCGCATCGAACAAGCGAAAATCGACACTGCACGCCAGGAATTGAGAGCGGTCGTCACTTCCCACGTCGCCACTCTGACCGGGGACACGCTTGTACTGGCGCCGAAAGACACGGTCGGTTTTGGCGCCGTCAGAAGCCAGGCGCCGGTTGACCAGGAACGTTTCCGAGCTAACACTGTAGAGCGCCTGAGTCAGGGGATCGACTACGCGTCGCGCCAGCGTAGCAAGTACCTAGTCGAATACCACAAGAAGTTCGCCATTCCTTTCGCCTGCTTGATCTTCATCCTGGTCGGGGCTCCCATCGGGGTGCGCGCCAAGCGCGGAGGGTACGGTTTCGCGATGGGCTTGAGCACGTTGGCATTTGTCTTCTACTACATGGCGCTGACCGGCGGCGAGGACCTAGCTGATCGCCGCTTTCTGCCTCCATGGTTGGCGATGTGGATGGCCAACATCGTGTTTCTCGCTTTCGGGATCTGGCTTTTCAGTCGCGCGTCTCGCGACTCCCGTACTTACAAGCTCAAGCTGCCCAAGTGGTGGCCTCGGAGAAAGCTGGCCGCATGATCTTCATGCGTCGACTCGATCGACACGTGATGGGCGAGTTCCTCAAGATCCTCTTCCTCGCCCTGTTCGCGTTCACGGCAATCTTCGTGATGATTCACTTGATGGATCACATCGATCTCTACCTCGACCAGGACGCCCCTTGGAGCGCGGTTGGCAAGTATTATTTCTACCAGACTCCATACAATCTGTTACTGACGCTTCCAATGGCTATGTTGGTCGCGACGATCCTATCGATTGGTGACTTGGGTCGGCATGGTGAGCTGACAGCCATGAAATCAAGCGGGCTCAGTCTCTATCGAATCACGCTCCCGCTGATCGTCTTCTCTTTCCTCATCAGTCTCCTTGGCCTCGTCTTCGGTGAAACCTGGATTCCCGTTTTGAACGCCAGAGTCAATGATGTCTATGAGGAAGAGATCATCGGCGAGGGTCCCAGGCGCGACGACTATCGTGGCAATTTCGTCTACCAGAGCGAGCAGGGTTACACATACATCGTGCGAGCGCTGTTCGTCGACGAAGGCGACACTAATCAAACTGGAGCGTCGGCAGATCAGGTCGAAATCCAACGCCAGTTCAAGGACGGAACGTTCCTTCGCATCAACGCACCACAAATGGTCTGGGAGCCACAAACCGAAACGTGGGTACTCCAACGCGGGGAGTTGCGCTTATTTCCAACCGACGGCGACGAGCGGATGTTCACGTTCTCGCTGCTCAGGTCGCCGGAACTCGCCGATCGACCCGAGGAACTCCTGGCGGAAGACAAAGAACCCGAAGAGATGGGCTACGCCGATCTCGAATCGTATATCGCCAAACGACGTCGGCTCGGCGCTGATACGCTGGAAGAAGAGGTCGATCTCCAAATGAAGCTCTCGTATCCGTTCGCGAACTTGATCATCGTCTTGTTCGGAGTGGCGCTTGTCGGATCTGCCGCCCACACGAGTCGGCACGGTGGAGCGATGGGTTTCGGCATCGCGCTCTTTCTGACGATCGTATTCTGGGGATTCTTGCGGGTTGGGCAGGGCATCGGGTACGGGGGTGGATTGGCGCCCGTATGGGCGGCGTGGCTTGCCAACGGCGTGTTCCTCGTGGTTGCGCTGATTCTGCTGTCGCGGGCTCGGACCTAGCGCCTCTCTAACCGCGCCGTGAGCTCGGCCTGCGCAGCGCGTGCTTCATCGGTCGCCGCCTGCATCAGAGCACGGGTTACGTCATCAGCCGCTGGATGGTCCCAGAGGGAGTTCGAATCCCCCGCTGCCTCGGCCGGGCCTCGCGAGCCATAGACGGCACACCAAGCGTTCGCGTAGTCAGTCCAGGGGCCCTGCGGGTCGGTGCGGGCGGCCGGCTTCAATGCCAATGGCACGATAACCGGCCAAGCGACGCCTCCAACGCGGCACAACCTCCCCCATGGTCCACCGTCACCGAACTCCTCAGCCAGCGCACTCATGACGATCTCGAGTCTGTCGGGGCCAAGCGATCCCAACGCTTCGTGAGCGGCAGCCACCAAGCCATCAGCTGCGAGTAGGGTACCCGCTGCCCCGTCGACCGCCGTACCGGGGGTCCGACCCACATCCACACTCGACGCGAAGCTTGCACTGACGCCTTCCAAGCCACCGGCCAAACCCCCGACGGCGATACCCCAAATCAGCGCCTCAGCGTCCCCCCATCCGGACCGACGCGCTGCTGTGCCGCCGATCGCCGCTGGCCACGGTGCACCGCCAGAGCAGACGTCAGCCATCTCGCCCGCCAGCGATTCAGGCATCGTGAAGCTGGCCAGCCATTCGCTGAGTGCCACCGCGAACGAGTCGACCTCGGGCGGGCGGGCCTGGCTCAACCGCGAACCAGCGAGGCCACGATCCGGGGCGCCTGCTCGAGCGCCGCATCGATCTTCTCCACGTCTTTTCCACCGGCCTGCGCCATGTGTTTCTTGCCCCCACCGCGCCCGCCAATCAGCGGCGCCAGCTCGCCAATCAGCCGGGGCGCGTCGAGCGTGCCGGCTTCAATCAAATCGTCGGTGACAACGGTGAGCAGGTTCGCCTTGCCGCCCAGCGCAGCGCCAATCACGCCGACTCCCGACGCGATTTGCTCACGAACGGTGTCACCGATCGTGCGCAAATCGTCCATTGAGACGGGTTCGGCGCGGAGCGTCACCACCTCGAAACCGTCGACAGTCGTCGACCGCTGGGCGAGTCCACTCGCACCACCCTGCATCGCCTGACGACGAGCAGCCTCGAAGCGCTTTTCGATCTCACGCTTCTCTTCAAGCAGCCGATCGATCCGGGTCGGCAACTCGTCTTGGGACACCTTGAGCCGTTGCGCGGCTTTGGCAAGCACACGTTCGGTTTGCTTGAACTCCTTGAGCGCACGATCTCACCCGTTCGGGCAACATGACAGCCCCCGCACAGCTCGATCGATTCATCGCCGCCGATCGAAACAACTCGCACGCGGTCGCCATACTTCTCGCCAAACAGTGCGATCGCACCACGTGACTTGGCGTCGTCAAACGGCATGATCTTCTTATCGACCGGCAGATCGGATAAGACCCATGCGTTGGCCTCGTCCTCGATCATATCGATCTCCTGCGTCGTCAGCGCCTTGGGGTGCGAGAAATCAAATCGCATGCGATCAGGCGCGACTAGCGAGCCTGCCTGTCGCACGTGCTCCCCGAGTCGATCGCGGAGGATCGCGTGAATCACGTGCGTCACCGTATGATGGCGCTCGGTGTCGCGGCGCTGTGATTCATCCACCATCGCGCGTACCGTCGTGCCCACAATGACCTTATCGGCGTCACCCTCGACGACCTCGGCCACGGGGACGAACACTTCACCGTGCCGCTCGACGTCAAAGACGGCGAGCCCAAACCCCTCCCCATCGATCACGCCGGTATCGGCCACCTGCCCACCACCGGTCGCGTAGAATGGGTTTTCGCGCAGAACCAACCGGAGACGGTCGCCGTCTGGCTCGACGTGCTCGATGGTCGTGTCGACTTTGAGTTGATCGTAACCGACGAACGTGGAGTCTGCCTTCAGCTTGCGGTTCACGGCTTCAACATCTGCTGTTTCAAAACCACTCGCCTTGCGAGCCCTTTCGCGCTGTTCTGTCATGCGTTCCTGATAACCTCGGTCGTCGACCCCGTGACCTCGTTCTCTGGCGATCAGTTCGGTCAGGTCGGGTGGAAAACCATAGGTGTCGTAAAGAGTAAATACGTCGTCACCGGGCACGTCGGTACCAGCAGGCGTCGTCGCCAGCACCTTGTCCAGAATCTCCATCCCCTGATCGATCGTCTGGAGAAAACGCTCTTCTTCGGCTTCGAGGATCACGCGAATCTGTTGTTCGTGAGTTGACAGCTCCGGAAACGACGCACCCATTTCCGCAACGATCGTCGGAATGATCTCGTGTAGGACTGGCCGATGAACGTCGAGCATCCAATAGTGGCGCACGGCCCGGCGGATGATACGCCTCAAGACGTAACCGCGGCCCTCGTTGGTCGGATAGACGCCATCCCCGATCAGAAACGCAGCCGCTCGGCCATGATCGGCGAGAACCCGAAACGAGACGCCGACATCGGTGTCGGACTCGTACGTCTGATCCGTCTTTGATGCGATCGCCGCGAGCAGCGGTGTGAACAGGTCGCTGTCGTAGTTCGAGTACACATCTTGAACGACGGCCGCGATCCTCTCCAGCCCCATCCCCGTGTCAACCGACGGTCGTGGCAGGTCGATCCGGGTGCCATCGGCCCGGCCCTCGAACTGCATGAACACCAGGTTCCAGATCTCGAGGTACCGATCCTCGTTGTCGGCCGGGGTGCCCTCACCGTAGGCGGGGCCGAAGTCCCAGAAGATCTCGGAGCAAGGACCACACGGACCGGTATCTCCCATCGCCCAGAAATTGTCTTTGTCGCCCATGCGGAGGACCCGCTCTGCCGGGATCCCCGTAACCTCGGGCCATAGGTCGGCGGCCTCATCGTCGCTCTCGTGAACGCTGGCCCAAAGTCGATCCGCCGGCAGTTCGAGATCTTCGGTGAGGAACTCCCACGCCAACGCGATCGCCTGGCGCTTGAAGTAGTCGCCAAATGAGAAGTTGCCGAGCATCTCAAAGAACGTGTGGTGGCGTGGCGTGTACCCTACGTTTTCGAAGTCGTTGTGCTTGCCCGAAACGCGGAGGCACTTCTGTGACGACACTGCGCGCGCGTAATCGACTACACGCTGGCCGGTGAAGACATCCTTGAACGGCACCATGCCCGCGTTTACAAAAAGCAACGTCGGGTCGTCCTCGGGCACAAGCGGTGCTGAGGATACCTGCTCGTGGTCGTTGGCGACGAAGAAATCGAGGAATCGTTGGCGCAGCTCGTGACCGGTCATGGGTACCGTCGGAAATACGAAGGGGCGGGATCGCCCGCCCTGCTATGTGGTTGCTGTATGGGGACTTGACTCAAGATACAGGCGGCTCCGCGAAGCCGCAAAGGGCACCTGCACAAGTAGCTGGGGTATCGCCGGTACATCAACTCAGGGTCAACAAGAAAGCACCGCTTCCAGAGAGGAAACCATGTTCGCACAGTACCCTGCCAGCGAGCTGCATCGTATCGTTTTTGCCATCGGGTTCGGAGCCACGCTACTGATCGTATCTGCACCAAGCGTGGAGGCTCAAGGTGATCCCGACAAGCCGGTTATCACCGGCCGCGTAGCGACCCCGCCGCAAACCGCGGCCGTCGATATGTACATCAAGCTCCCGGATATCGATGGCGAATCTGTGGATGAGAACCACGACAAGTGGATCGACGTTCTATCCATCGACTGGGGAGCACACAAACCAACCGCTGGAGAGAACGCTGCGCGTCGCCGCGGCGACGTAATCCTCGAAGATGTGACTATGACGAAGGAATACGACGCCTCATCACCAAAAATAATGTTAGCGTGTGCCAACGGTACGCATTTCCCGAGCGTTGAGCTCGAGGCGCCCGAACGCCCCGGAGCCAAAGCGACGTACATGAAGTACGAGCTCAAGAACGTCATGATCACGAGCTACAGCATCGACGCCACCGGCGAGCGACCGATGGAGACGATCACGATGACGTACCAGAAAGTCGATGCGACCGAGATCGACGAGAGCTCTCGGGTCAAAGTCAAGCAGAACTGGGATCGAGACGAGTAGACCTTGACTGGTCGCGTTGAGCCAGGGCTGCGCACTCGGCGTGACGGTAACAATCCAGGGTGTGGTCGTTGACCATGCCAGCGGCCTGCATGAACGCATAGCAAATGGTTGGGCCGACGAACCCAAAACCGCGGCGCTTGAGGTCCTTGCTCATTGCCTCAGACTCGGCGGTTTTGGCCGGTATTTCGGATAGCGTCCGCCACCCATTCTGGATCGTGTCGCCACCCACGAACTGCCAGATGTAAGAGTCAAACGTCTCGAATTTGGCTTGAACCTCAAGAAACGCGCGCGCATTCTTGACCGCCGACGCGACTTTCTGTCGATTTCGGACGATGCCTGGATCGGCGAGCAACTGTTTCATTCTCTTGTCGTCGTATTGGGCAATCGCCTCCGGCTTAAAACTATCGAACGCCCTGCGATAGTTCTCGCGCTTCTTCAAGATCGTCTCCCATGACAACCCGGCCTGCGCACCATCGAGCAGCAGAAACTCGAACAACCGGCGATCATCGTGCAGTGGGACACCCCACTCCTCGTCGTGATAGGTGATCATCAGTTCCGACCCCGCCCAACCGCAGCGTTGTCTCACGGCTCAACAACCGCCTTGACGGCGCGTCCAGCCTCGACGTCGCTGAGAGCTTCGTTCATCTCATCCAATCGATAGCGGCGCGTGATCATCCGCTCCCAATCGAACCGCTCTCCGTGCCGGTCGAGGATCTTGACCATGCGATGGAAGTGATTGAAGTCGGCGCCCCACGTACCGTGGATCTCGAGGTGTTTCAAGTTGATGTCGGTGTGCGGATTGATCGTTACTTCACCGGCGTCCGTATAGTGACCAACGAGCACATATCGTCCGGCATCCCGTGTCATACCGAGCCCTTCACGAACGGCCGACGGTACACCTGTGGCCTCGATCGTCACGTCGGCGCCGTGCCTGCCTGTCAACCCGCGGACCAACTCGACGCGCTCGGCCGGAGAGGTCTCCGACACCGATACCACGTCGTCGACTCCAAACGCACGGGCGGTTGCGAGCCGTTCGGTCGGGTCGCCGACGACGATCACCGGATCGGCGCCCGATAACAGCGCCAGAATCGCTGCGCCAAGACCAACCGGTCCGCTGCCCTGAACCGCGACCGCATCGCCGACACGAACCTCAGCGCGGTCAACGGCGTGGATCGCAGTCGCCAATCCACAACCGGCCGCGATCAATCGCTCCGGTGACACACTCTCCGGCAAGGGAATCACCTTGACGCCGGGCTTGAGATAGATCGATTCGCTCCACCCACCGAGCAGCCCGTCGTCGGCGCTATAGGTAACTCCGTACACCTTACGGGAGGGGCATCGGTTCGGGGCTCGCGCGACCTGACAGTACCAGCACGCATGACACGTCTCGTGCACGTCGTGAAACGTCGCGATGGCACCCTCGCGAACAGGGCACCCCTCGATGTCGACAACCTCACCCGCGACCTCGATTACGCGACCGACCGACACGTGGCCTGGGATGATCGGGTACGGCACGCCTGCCAACCGGCCGTGATGGAGATGTACGTCGGTGCCACACACTTCCGAGTAGATCGTCTCGAGAAGCACCGATCCTGGCTCCAGATCGGCTGGTGGCCGATCCTGCACCTCAATCGGCTCTCCGGGGCCGGTCATGATCGCCGCGCGGGGCATCGCTAGACCTCCGGCTCCGGTAGAAGCTCCCGGCATACGTCGTAGATCAGCACGTTGTCGAATCCGCGACGTTGGAGGTACCCGGCCAGCCGTCGCCATCGTGTTGAGTCGGGTTTGTCGTGAAGGCGGGGCAGGTACCGCTCGGCCACGCGCCGTGCGAGGTCACCATCGTCGACGTTTTCATCCAGGAATACCTCATCGACCGCCTCCGCTGCGGTTCGCGCCGGAACGCCCTTCTCGACCAGCTCGCTCACCACCTGCCGCCGGGCCCGGGGCTTGAGCCTCACTGTATCCAACGTGTACGCCGACGCGTAGCGGAGATCCGAGACCAACTCCTTGCCGACTAACTCGTCGATGACCGATCGCACGACGGACGCATCGACGTCGCCACCGCGACGCAATTTCTGACCGAGCTCTTTGACGGTGTGCTCGCGGCGTGCTAGCAGCCTCAGCGCTCGCTCTCGCACGCACTGGGTCGCTTCAGGATCAGTCGCGATTGTCGTTGCTCGCCGGGACCGTGCAGTGCGCGAGTCCGCGCTTCTCCAGGTATCGCTGGTGATATTCCTCGGCTCGATAAAACGTCGCTGCAGGCTCGATCTCGGTCGCGATCGGGCGCTTGAATCGCCCCTCGCGCTCAAGCTCCGCCTTTGATCTCCGGGCAATATCTTCCTGCTCGGACGAGTGGAAGAAGACGGCCGACCGGTACTGGGTTCCAACATCGGGACCTTGGCGATTGACCTGGGTCGGGTCGTGCGATCGCCAGAACACGTCCAGCAGCTGTTCATAGAAGACCACCTGCGGGTCGAACTCAACCTGAACGACCTCGGCGTGCCCCGTCGTGTCCGTGCAGACATCCTCGTAGGATGGATTCTCGGTCTTCCCACCCATAAAGCCGACCGCTGTGCTGGTCACCCCATCGATCTGGCCGTAGGAGACCTCAATACCCCAAAAGCAACCCGCTCCGAACGTCGCCTTCTCCGTTTGCACTTCTTCCCTCCTATACGATGTGAGAGTACCTACCGCTCCTAGGCCGAACGGTAGAGTCCCTCGGCTTTCTCGGCTGACAGCAGAATGCCTTTGATCAGCGCCGAGCTGAACCCCTGGTGCTCCATTTCGTTGAGACCCGCGATCGTACACCCCCGCGGTGTCGTCACCCGATCGATCTCGGCTTCGGGGTGATGGTCCTGGTCGCGCAACAGTAGCGATGCCGCTCCTCTGGCGGTCTGAGCTGCCAGCAGCAGCGCCTCCTCGGGGTGAAATCCGATCTCGATCCCGCCCTGTGACGCGGCCCGGATGGAGCGCAAGAAGAACGCGACGCCACACGCGCACAGAGCGGTCGCACCAACCATCATCTCCTCGCGAATCACCATCGTTCTGCCAACACCATCGAACAGATCCACTGCCACGCTGAGGGCCGCGTCCGAACCGGTCTCCGCAGCGAGACACGTCATCGACTCGCCAATCGCAATACCGGTATTTGGCATCGCCCGGACGATCGGGACCGCGGTCCCGAGTCGTTCCCGGAGATCGTCGATCGTGACCGACGATACGACCGAGACAACCAAGTGGCGGTCGGGATCGAGGTGGGGCTCGATCTCGTCGAGCAATGCGATGTGTTGCTGCGGCTGAACCGCGACCAACACGATCCGTGATCGACGAACCGCCTCGGGGTTGTCGGCGCTGACCACGTAACCAGCGTCGGCCAGGTCGCTGAGCAGCTCCGGGCTCCGTCGATTGACAAAGATCTCCGCCGGTTCGAACCGCCCGGCGCTGACCCATCCGCGCGCGAGCGCCCTTCCCAGGTTGCCGCCGCCCAGAATCGCCAACGGTCCACGCGTCGCATTGCGTTCATCGCTCGGCGTCATGGCGCCTCCTCAACCGACCCCAGAACCGAGCCGACCTCCCGCCGCATCGGTCCCGGCTCCACATGTTGCTTCAGGTAGCGGGTCAATAGCGAGTACAGATGGAGGGTCGTGTTCTGGCCCTCGAAGATCCCGTGCGAACGGTTCGGATAGACCATGACGCTGAACGGCTTGTTTGCCTCGACCAGGGCGTTGATCAACCGCTCCGTCCCCTGGTAGTGGACGTTGTCGTCACCGGTTCCGTGGACGAGCAGGAGATTGCCTTCTAGCCGGTCGGCGTACGTGAGCGGCGAGCTACTCTCGTACGCTTCGGGCTCGTCCTGCGGGAGACCCATGTACCGCTCTTGATAGATCGTGTCGTACAGGCGCACGTCCGGGACGGGTGCGACCGCCATCGCTGTGCCAAAGACGTCTGGGTAGCGGAAGATCGCGTTCAAGCTCTGCGAACCACCGCCACTCCAACCCCAAATCGCAACACGGGACGGGTCTACGTACGGCTGTGCAGACACCTCTCTGGCGCCGGCGGCCAGATCGGCCGAGGTCAACGTCCCGATGCGCTTGTAGATCGTCTTGCGCCACTCCCGGCCACGGGGAGCGGGTGTGCCACGCGGATCGAGGCTGGCGACGAGGTACCCTTGTTGGGTGAGCAGCAGGTGCCACAAGTAACGCCCCCCATCCCACGCGTCGCGCACGGTTTGCCTCCAGGGTTCACCGTACACGTAGAATAGCACTGGGTACCGCTGTGAGGGATCAAAGTCGGGCGGTTTCATGATCCAGCCGTCAAGCGTCACGTCACCTGCATCGACTCGGAAAAACTCCGTCGGCCCCCGGTCGAGCGCTTCGACGTACGCTTTTAGCTCAGCGTTATCGACCAACGTGCGCGCTGCGGCGTGATCTGGAAGATGAACCAGATCAGTGACGGGCGGATTCCCAAACGACGACCACGTGTGGATCGCCCATTCGCCGCCTGGGGCAATGTGATAGTTGTGCGAACCCGGTTGGTCGGTCGGCGTCAACCGTTCGGGTGCGTTCAAGCCATCCAGTGAGACGCGAAACAAGTATCGATGCAACGCATCATCCGGCGAACCCAAGTAGTAAAGCCAACCGCCTTCTATATCGATCCTCTCTACCGCGATGATGTCCGTTGGACCCGGCGTCAGTGTGCGGACTACGGTCCCGTCTCGTGAAACCACATGCGCGTGACGCCAACCGTCAATCTCGCTAATCCACACGAACGCCTGGCCACCGGACAGCCACGCGAGTGCGTTCTCACGCATATCGACCCACGCGCTATCACGCTCTGTATAGACTGTCTTGACTGTACCATCGTCAGATCGACCGAGCATGATCTGGAGGGTGTTCTGCAACCGGTTGAGGTGTTGAATCACTACCTCGTCCGAGTTGGCAGCCCAATCCATCAGAGCGATGTAGTTGTTTCGCGGGTCGCCGGGAACATCCAACCAACGCGTCGTCTGAGCGTTGATACTGATGACTCCGACTCGGGCCGCCGAGTTGGTGGAACCCGCTTTCGGGTACTGGATGGGGATCGTGTACGAGTACAGCGAGTCCGTGTTGTTGATGAGCAGAAAATCGCGCACACCCGAAGCGTCGAGTTGCCAATACGCGATCTTTTGGCCGTCGGGGCTCCAACGCCAACCGTCTTGCAGGTCCAGCTCTTCCTCGTAGACCCAATCGAAGGTGCCATTGATGATCGTGCGCGAACCGTCCGTCGTGAGCTGTGCGATTTCGCCAGTAGCCAACGTCTCGACGTAAACATTGTTCTCGCGGACATACCCGACACGGCTGCCGTCGGGTGAGAACTTGGCGAACATGAGCGTCGACGGCGCGGCATCGCCACCGAGCTGGCTGAGCTCGCCGCTCTCTCGATCGAACACCCAGTAGTCGCCGCGCGTGTTCTCGCGCCACACCCGACGTGAGTTAGTGAACACCAGCAGCTTCTGAAAGTCGTCGGACCACGTATAGCCTTGGACCGCCAATGGCTGATCGGTACCCTCGGGGACCAGATCTCTCGCCGATACCAAGACTGTGCTTTCACCGGTGCGGGCGTCGTGCTCGACGATATCACGTCCGTCAGCTAGGTGCGGAGACGGTTCGACGGTCGTGTAGGCAGAACCGTTGAGCCACTGCACGGGCCCGAGGAAAGCTCCATGGATTCTGTCTTCTCCAAACAGGCGCTCGAGCGTGACTCGGGCCGTATCGGCGGTGTCCGCGGCTGGCTCTTGACCAATCGTGGGCGTCGGAATCGTCAACGAGACGAACCCGAGCAGTATGATCGGGATTAGACGTCGCATCTTACACCTCTCGGAGATTGTTCGAATGTCTCACGCACCGCCCACGCTACCGCAGTAGAAATCCCTCGGCCAGCGGATCGTCAGGGTCGATCAAGAACTCGTTCCTGCCCGTGATATGGGCGGTTCCGCGTACTTCCGGCACCACGGCTGGAACGCCACCAACTTCGGTCGTCTCATAAACTCGAACCTGAAACTGCGTTCCGATGAGACTCTCGATCGTGATCCACTTGTCGGCTGGGAGCTCCCCCCGCGCGTGATGGATCGCGGCGCGGCCGCTGACGCCCGTGCCGGTGGGCGATCGATCGATTTCACCTTCGGCAAACACGCAGACATTACGACTATGGACGTCACCCGTCTCGATCCGCTCAACGAAGATCGTCCCGTATAGGAAATCGAGGTCCGCCTCGCCCGCCGGATGACAGATCAGCTGGCGGTCTGCTACCGCGCGCTTGATTCGCATGCCGGCATCGATGATCTCGGACGTGTTTCCTCGACCGAGTTCCAGTCCAAGCGACGGAGCGTCGACGTACGCGTAGAACGCGCCTCCGAACGCCACGTCAAAACGGACCTCGCCCAGCGCTTCGACATCAATGACTTGATCCAACGCCATAACGAACGAAGGCACGTTGAGAAACGAAACACCTGTTACGCGGCCGTTCTCTATCGATGCCGCCGCGGACACTCTCCCGGCTGGCGTATCGATCCGGATTCGACCTCTCTTGTCAGCATCGATCAAACCACAATCCAACCCGACCTTGACGAGCCCAATGATCCCGTGACCGCACATCGTGCTGAACCCTTCGTTATGAAGGAACAACACGCCTACATCGCCATCCGGTGTAACGGGCGGGGTGAGCACGCATCCGTACATATCGGCGTGACCCCGAGGTTCCAGGATCAGAGTTTTTCGAAGATTGTCGTAGTGCTCGCGGGCGTAGCGTCGCTTGGCGAGAATCGTATCACCCGGAAGTTCCGGGAAGCCGCCGGTCACGACGCGCAGCGGTTCGCCGGCAGTGTGGGCGTCGATCGTTGTGAGCCGACGCCAGTTACCGGGCGGCGTCCAGTCGCTTCCCGCCAAACCGTTCACGGATCGCCCTCGGCGCTAAATGCTGTCGCCCACCCTGCTGCTCGAGTCAACGTTGGCGTGCGCTGCCGCCAGGCGAGCCACGGGGATACGTGGTGGCGAGCACGAAACGTAGTCGAGTCCAATCTCATGACAGAAGCGGATGGAGTCCGGGTGGCCCCCGTGCTCGCCGCAGATCCCGACCTCAAGGTCGGGCTTCTTTGATCTTCCCCACTCCACCGTGAGCGCCATCAGTCGACCCAAGCCCATGCGGTCCAGGACCTCGAACGGATTGTCCTGCAGGATCTCGCGCTCGTTGTAGAGGGGCAGGAACTTCGTTTCGGCGTCTTCGCGACTGAAGGAGAAGGTAGCCTGTGTCAGGTCGTTGGTGCCGAAGGAGAAGAAATCCGCTACCTCGGCCAGGCTCTCCGCGCGCAGGCAAGCCCGGACCACCTCGATCATCGTGCCGAACGCGAAGTCGACCGCCACGCCGTACGCTTCCTTGACCTGGGCTTCCGCCTCCTCCACGTACTCTTTCACCCTCTTCAGCTCCTGTGACGTGCACACCTGCGGAACCATGATCTCCGGGCGGACCCGAACACCTTCTTTCAGGCACTCGGCCGCGGCCTCGAGCACCGCCCGCACCTGCATCTTGTAGATCTCGGGATAGGTGAGCCCGAGACGCACCCCCCGGTGTCCCAACATTGGGTTGGTCTCACGGAGCTCCTGAGAGCGTCGCAGCATCGCCTCCTTGCGCGCGATCACGCGGTCGACACGTCTCACGTCTACCAGCTCTCTCGCAGCATCCGACAATCCACCATCGGTCTCGGAGGTTCGCTCCTCCAGAGTTTTCATGGTGCTCGTCAGCACGTCCATTCCCCTCAACCCGTCTCGGAGACGGTGGAGCTGGTCGATTTCCTCCTCCAGCCGCGCCTGCGTGGGAAGGAACTCGTGAATCGGCGGGTCGAGAAGCCGAATGATCACCGGTCGGGGAGACATCGCCTCGAAGATTCCCCGAAAGTCGGCCCGTTGCATCGGCAGTAATCGCCCCAGCGCTGCCGCCCGTTGCTCGTCGTCCTCCGCGATGATCATGTCGACCACGATTGGTAGGCGCTCCGGTGCGTTGAACATCCGCTCGGTGCGGCAAAGCCCGATGCCCATCGCTCCGTAGCTGATCGCTCGCAGTGCGTCCTCGGGTGTGTCCGCGTTGGCCATCACCCAAAGCCGAGCCGCAGCGTCGGCCCAGGACAACAGCGTGTCCAGCTCGTCGAAGAACTCGGCCTCGACCGTAGGGACATCACCGAGATAGATGTAACCGGCCGCCCCGTCGATCGTGATGATGTCGCCTTCCTTCACTACGACATCGCCGCTTATCGCCTGGGCGCGATCCTCGTCCACCATGAGGCCTTCAGCTCCAACGACACACGGCTTGCCCATTCCGCGAGCTACGACCGCGGCATGAGAGGTCCCTCCGCCGCGGCTCGTGATTATCCCCTTGGAAGCGAAGAAGCCGTGGATGTCCTCTGGCTTCGTCTCTTGGCGCACCAGGATCAAGCTGGCTCCCTGCCGTGCAAGCAACTGGGCCCGATCCGCGTCGAAGACGACCTGCCCACAGGCCGCACCGGGCGAAGCACCGAGCCCGGTGGAGAGGGGGGCACCGTCAAAGCTCGGATCGATCCTGGGGTACAGGATTTGCTCGAGGTCGTCCGGAGTCACACGCAGAAGCGCGCGTTCTCGATCGATCAGGCCCTCCTCGACCATCTCGACCGATGTTTTGACCCGTGCGACCGCATTCATCTTCCCATTGCGCGTCTGCAGGCAGTACAGGATGCCGCGCTCGTTTGTGAACTCGAAGTCCTGCACCTCGCGGTAGTGCTCTTCGAGCTTCCTGCTCAGCTCCAGGAGCTGCTCGTACATGTCTGGCATCTCCTCGGCCATCTCCTGGATCGGCTTGGGGGTTCGAATCCCCGCCACCACGTCCTCACCCTGGGCATTCACCAAGTACTCGCCGTACAGCTCATTTTCCCCAGTTCCGGGGTCGCGGGTGAAAGCGACCCCCGTGCTGCTGTCCGGTCCCATGTTGCCGAAGACCATCGCGACGACGTTGGCCGCCGTGCCGTGAGCCATCTCGGACGTGATCCCGAACTCGCGTCGGTACTCCACGGCCCGCCGCCCCATCCAGGAACCGAAGACGGCCTTGATGGCGATCTCGAGCTGCTCATACGGATCACTCGGAAACGGCCGACCCGTGTGCTTGCGTACGACCTGCAGGAAGCGACGGACGATCTCCTCCAGATCCTCGGCCTGGAGATCCACGTCGACCTCCACGCCCGCCAGCTCCTTCACGGACTCGAACTGCTCATCGAACTTTTCGTCCGGAATGCCAAAGGCGACTTTGCCAAACAGTTGGATGAGTCTGCGATACGCATCGTAGGCGAACCGCGGATCACCGGTTTGCGCGATCAGCCCGGCGACACTCTGCTCGTTGAGACCGAGGTTGAGGATGGTATCCATCATGCCGGGCATCGATAAGGCCGACCCCGAGCGTACCGAGACGAGCAACGGATCGTCCGGGTCCCCGAAGCGCTTTCCGGTCGCCGCCCTGAGCCGTCCCATCTCACCCCGCGCCTGCTCCATGACTCCCGTCGGCAGGTCACTGTCCGGAGATTCCAAGTATGCGAGACAGGCCTCCGTAGTGACGACAAAGCCCGGCGGTACATTGATGCCGATCTGGGTCATCTCGCAGAGGTTGGCGCCCTTTCCTCCGAGCAGGTGCTTGTTCTTCCCGTCGCCTTCCGCGAAGGACCAGACCCATCTCGTGCCCTTGGTCTCCGTTCCCTCGGCCGGGGTCGTCCTCGGTTTGGTTGTCGGCTCGCTCATCGGTAATCCGTCGCGATTGTCATTCAGCACCCCCGTGAATGATACCACACCCAGGGCCCCTTCTCAGGCTCTCGCCAGCGACCTCCCTCACCGACGCGCACCTCGGGCGGCCCCCAGCAATGATGAAATGGTTAGACACATACGACGTAAAGGCGGCAAGGGCCAGCGTCGATCTCATTTCGCTTCACGTGCTAGAACCCCGCGCAGAATCGTCATCGCCCGCTGGGTATCCACCTCGCTAAACGTGAGCGTCGGCCTGAACCGGAGCGACCTCGGGCCACACGCCAGCGTGGCCAACCCCGCTTCCCAACACGCCTTTCGTACTCGGCTTCGCTGCGCGGTGTTCGGGAAGTCAATCGCCAGAAGAAAACCTCGACCGCGGGCATTTGTCACCATATCAAAGTCAGCCTCGATCGCCTGGAGTCCCTCCAAGAACACCTTGCCGACCCAGACCACATTGTCCACCAGCCGATCTTCCTTGATGATCTGCAGGTAGCGAGCACAGCGGACCATATCGACCAAGTTGCCACCCCACGTTGAGTTAATACGCGACGACACTTTGAAAACGTTGGTCTCCACATCGTCGATTCGACCGGTGCTCATCATTCCGCACACCTGACTTTTCTTGCCGAATGCGATGATATCTGGAATTGGTCCAAGCTGTTCATACGCCCACATCGATCCCGTAATCCCCATCCCGGTCTGGACCTCATCATAGATCAACAACGCCTCGTGGTAATCGGCCAGTCCGCGCAAGCGGTGGAGGAAATCCGGGCGGAAGTGATTGTCCCCGCCCTCGCTCTGAATCGGCTCGATCAGAATCGCCGCGATTCCATGAGGATCACGCTCAAACGCCGTCTCGATCTCAGCGACGGACCGATCTTCAGCAGCGGCAACCTTCTCTTCGTCGATGGGGAATTCGATCTTCGGATTTGAGACACGAGGCCAATCGAACTTGGGATAGTCGTCGGTTTTTGTCGGGTCGGTGTTCGTAACGGTAAGCGTGTAACCGCTGCGACCATGGAATGCGTCACGAAAATGAAGGACCTTGTCGGCACCATTGTTGATGCCTTTATCGCGGTTCTTTTGTGTTTTCCAGTCAAACGCCGCCTTCATGGCGTTTTCGACCGCGAGCGTCCCGCCTGCGATGAAGAACAAATGTTTGAAGGTGTCCGGGACCGCGATCTCCCTGAACGTCTTAACGAATCCGGCGTACTCCCCGCTGTACACATCACTGTTAGCGGGGTTGGCGAGCGCGGCCCTTAAGAGCGAGGCCTGGAAACCCTCGTCTTTCATCTTCGGGTGGTTGTGTCCGATTGGCAGAGTCGCGAAGTACGAGTAGCAATCGAGGTACTCCTCCCCAGTGACTGCATTCACCATCGTCGTCCCGCAGGAGTTTTCGAGATCGATGACGAAATGGAAGCCATCCACCAGTATGTTGCTTCTGAGGATCGGGAAGACTTGGTCGGCCGGTACCGTGATCTCTGGCATATCGCCCTCCGCTAGCTGAGTTGCACCAAACGCGACGAACGAATCGCGGCGACCGGCCAGCGTAAGGGGTAACTGAGTTATGCTGGCTTGCTCGTGGGCGCCGCGCTCTGGCCCACGTTCGGGGGCGCAAAGATCGCCGGACGCGCTTCCGTGGGAAGGAGGACTCGGCCTGGGGAGAGGGTTTTTTGCATTTTCGTCACGACAGAAACCTATCATCGACCGGTGAAGATTGGTAGCCCCGTATCGGACCGGTTAGGTTGTTCCAGGTCAGGGCAAGTCCTCCGAGCTGCGCCTCCCTTCATCGATCGCGAATGCAAAACCGACTAATAACTCTCTTCGAGACCCACTTCGGCGCCCGGCCCGAGGCCGTACTCCCAGTGGCAGCAGATGGCTCGGAGAGGACCTATCACCGGTTGGTGGCACCGGACGGGCGCACGGCGATCGGCGCGTTCGGACCCGACCACGAAGAGAACCGGGCCTTCCTTTCGTTTTCGCGCGCCTTCAACCGGGCTGGTTTCCCGGTGCCCGAGCTCTATGACGACGATTACGAAGCTGGTGTCTGGCTGATGGAAGACCTGGGCGACACCACGCTATTCCGAGCCCGGCAGGAAGCGCGCGAGGGCGGCCACGAGTTTGACCTCGCGATCCTCGATGCGTATCGCCGCGTGGTAGAGATCCTCCCACGATTCCAAGTTGAGGGCGATAACATCATCGATTATTCGGTGGCTTATCCGCGGGCCGCGTTCGACCGCCAATCGATCACTTGGGATCTCAACTACTTCAAGTACCATTTTCTGAAGTTGGCCCAGATACCATTCAATGAAGCCAAGCTCGAGAACGATTTTGACACGTTGGCAACGTATCTACTCACGGCCGACACCGAGCACTTTCTCTATCGTGACTTTCAGTCGCGGAACATCATGCTTCGCGATGGCGAGCCGTGGTTCATCGACTACCAAGGAGGCCGTCGCGGTGCGCTGCAATACGACATCGCCTCGTTGCTCTACGATGCCAAAGCCGACATCCCCGAGAGCGTTCGGGCCGAGCTGTTGGACCATTACTTATCGTCGTTGGCGCAACACCTCGACTTCGATCGAGCGGCATTCCTTGAGCGGTATCACGGGTACGTGCTGGTACGTGTCCTTCAGGCTTTAGGCGCATACGGTTACCGTGGTTTCTTCGAACGCAAGCCGCGCTTCCTTCAGAGTGTTCCCTACGCGGCCCGAAACATCGAACGGATCCTGAACGACGGCATGCCGATCCCACAACCGGAGATGGAGAGGGTATTGCGCAGCATCATTGCCGAGTGGGGTGACGCGGACGGCGAGCCAGACACCTCTCGCCTCACGGTGTACGTGTACAGCTTCAGCTATCGACGAGGTTATCCCCAGGATCTAGGTGGTCACGGAGGAGGGTTCGTTTTTGACTGCCGGGGATTGACGAACCCGGGTCGCTTGCCCGAGTACGTTGCGCTCACTGGGCGCGATTCGGAAGTCGCCGACTACATCGCTGGCCTCACCGAGCTCGAGCCGTTCTGGAAGCATGCTCGGTCACTGACCGAAGCCCAAGTCGAGGCCTACGAGCAGCGGGGCTTCACGAGCTTGAGTGTCTCTTTTGGGTGCACGGGCGGGCAACACCGCTCGGTGTATCTGGCTGAGAGAATGGCGGAACATCTCGAGGCTCGGTTCCCCGGAGTTCGAGTTCGACTGCTGCATCGCGAAGAGCCGAGCTGGCCACGGGTTCCAACGAGCCCAGCGGGCTAGAGATCGTGGACGCCATGGTTCTGGCAGCCGGGCTCGGAACCCGCCTGAGACCACTCACCGACGACACGCCCAAGGCGCTGATCGAGGTCGATGGGGTTCCGATACTCGAACGGATCATCCGCTACTTGAGCGCGGCAGGGGTCGATCGGATCATCGTCAACGCTCATCATCATGCCAGCCAGATAGAGCGTTTCATCGCCGATCGAAAAGATCTCAACGTGGAGATTCTATTGTCGGTCGAACCGGTCCAGCCGTTGGGGACCGGTGGTGGCTTGCTGCACGCCGCACCGCTCTTTCGGCGTGACGAGCCGTTCGTGCTGTACAACGGCGATATCATTACCGATCTCGCTCTCGCGGCGATGAACCGTGCTCACCGAGCCGATGATCGGGTGGCCACGCTGGCGGTCAACCACCGAGAGACACCTCGATGTCTACTGTTTGACGATAACGGTCTGTACGGGTGGGCTAACCTGTTCACCGGCGAGTCGGAAATGTCACGTCCGGTGCGGGGTGAGAAACACGCGATTCCGTTTGCGGGCGTTCACGTCCTGTCTCCAAGAATCTTCGATTTGATTAGTGAGCGCGGCGCGTTCTCGATAATCCCCGTCTATCTCCGCCTCGCGAAAGCGGGGTATCGTATCCTACCACACGACGTTAGCGCAGCCTTGTGGCTCGAGATTGGCAACCCAGAGCGGCTCGAAACAGCTCGCCGTGTAGTCTCGACGCTCAAGGGTCGAAACGGTCTTTCTCCAGAATAACCGCGCCTGACTCGTCACCAAACGTAAACACCGATCTGAACGTTCCCTCGACACCGACCTCGGCGCCTTCACGCGGAGCTCCCAACTCCCGACTCACTACGTTCATCGTTCCGGTACCGTCATCGATCCGGTATGCACCCTGCCCCAGGGCGCCAAACGCGCGCGTCACTTCACCCTTCACGCGCACGGTTTCACCCTCGTAGCGACCAGGATCGTCAAGCAACGACTGAATCGACATGGTGCCGCGACAAGCCGAGGCGAGTGCGGCCCCCGCGGCCACCACACCGACCAACAACATGGTGCGAGATCGCATCGGAATGGACATGGCGGACTCCTGCTTGGGGTTGATGTTTTGCTGCGATTCTGATGGAGGATAGCTTTTCACCGTGACCGATTCCACGATCTTTCAGATTGTCACCTACCGCGATGAGTTCCAGCCGGCGTTCGAATCACTCAACCTCGACTGGATCGAAGAGTACTTCTGGGTCGAGGACATCGACCGCCAGGTGCTGAGCGATCCCAAGGGCGCGATCGTCGACCGCGGTGGGGAGGTGTTCTTCGCTCTGAAAGACGGAAACGCGGTGGGAACATGTGCGCTCATCCAACATGATGACCGAGTCTACGAGCTATCCAAGATGGCCGTTCACCCGTCAGCTCAAGGACGAGGCCTGGGAAACCTGTTGATGGATGCGATGATCGCATGGGCCAGGGAGCGGCATGCAAAACAGATTTTCCTCGAATCCAACACCGTCCTGGGGAAAGCCATCAAGCTGTACGAAAAGTACGGATTCAAGACGATCCGCCTAGGCGAGGGCGATGAGTACGAGCGCTCCAATATCCGGATGACGCTAGAGCTTCCGGGGCCGACTTAACATTTGCGCCTCTCCTTCGTCCGACACAGTAGACGCAACGTCTCACACGACACGGATAAAGGAGGCGAGATGTTTCGATTGAGAACGATGGTCCTCGCCGCTGCGGCAGTTCTGCTGCTTGGCGCCCCGGCTCGCGCACAGGACGGCGACCAGGTCGTCATCGACAACCCCGGCGACAGAATCGAAGATTTCTGGGATCGAC
>JBDHIC010000009.1:0-33415 GCA_039589035.1 Gemmatimonadota bacterium
GCCCGGGTGCTACCTAGTAGACCGACGGGCGCGACGAGCCCCCGGATGTGGCTGCACTCCCGCCCTGCATGACGAGTTCCTTCAGCTCCTTCGACGGCTTGAAGGTCGGCACCATCCGTCCGGGGACGTGAACCGCTTCACCGGTCCTCGGATTGCGGGCTTTCCTGGCCTTGCGTTGCTTGACCTTGAACGACCCGAAACCACGGATTTCGATGTTCTGCTCGCGGGCCAAGGCCTGTTTGACCGCTTCGAGAAAGCCGTCAACGACGACGGCAGTGTCCTTCTTGGTGAGTCCGGTCGCCTCAGCGATCTGCTCGACGAGGTCGGCTTTGGTCATGGTCTCTCTCCTGTCCTCGCGCCGTCGTAGGCTCCAAATCCGGTCATCGACGTGGAAGCGCGGACCAAGATACGTCGCCGCAAGCGCTTGTCAACTCACCGCTTGGGCCATCCACCCCTGGAGGCTCCGGATATCCGGATACGGCTGGGCGCTCTCCAAGGCTTCGACCCCAAACCCAGCGGCTGCAATCGTGGTCATGCACGGCACCCCATGGACCAGTGCCACCCGCCGCAGGGCGAACTCGTCGTAAGGGGAGTCTCGCCCTAGCGGGGTGTTTACGATCAACCCGAACATCCCGTCACGAATGGCGCCCACCGCATCAGGTTTTCCTTCGCCAACCTTGAGGACCAGCTCGCTTTCGACACCCGCCATAGTGAAGTACTCCCGGGTCCCGCGCGTGGCATGGATTGTCACCTCGCGAGCCGCCAATCGACGAGCGATCTCCGCACCGGCGCGCTTGTCACGATCGTTGAGCGAGAACAAAACTCCGCGACAGAGTGCCATCTCGAGATCGACCCCCGCTCCGAGCAGCGCTTTCAGGTACGCCGTCGACGCATCGTCGGCCAAGCCGATGACCTCCCCGGTCGACAACATCTCCGGACCAAGCACCGGGTCGGCGCCCGGGAAACGGTTGAACGGGAAGACCGGCGCCTTGACCGCGACGACGGCTGGGATCGGGTCCTCGAACAACCCGAGTTCTGCCAACGAGGCCCCGACCATAACCTTGGCGCCCAGCCGGGCCAGCGGTACGCCGATCGTCTTGCTGACGAACGGTATCGTGCGCGACGCCCGCGGATTGACCTCGAGCACGTAGATCCCATCATCACGAACCGCGAACTGCACGTTCATTAGCCCTTTGACGCCGAGTTCGAGCCCCAAACGCCGTGTCTGCTCGCGCATCTCGTGATCGATATCTGGATCGAGATCGTGTGGCGGCAGGATGCACGTCGAATCGCCGGAGTGGATGCCGGCTTCCTCGATGTGTTGCATCACGCCGCCGATCACCACGCGGTCGCCATCCGCGATCGCGTCGACATCGAACTCGGTGGCGGCTTCGAGAAACTCGTCGATCAAGAGCGGACCGTCGTTTCCGATCAGCGCGCTCGTTAGGTAGTGCTCGAGCGCTTCGGCGTTTCGCACCACGACCATTCCCCGGCCACCGAGCACGTACGACGGGCGGAGCAAGACCGGGAACCCAACACGCTCCGCTTCGATCCGCACCTCCGAGGCCGAGCGGGCGATCCCCGATCGGGGTTGCTTGAGCTCAAGTTCTTCGAGGAGTCGCGCAAATCGGTCGCGATCCTCGCAACGATCGATCGAGTCGGGCGGCGTACCGATGATCGGCACGCCGGCGGCGTGAAGCTGGCTCGTCAACTTGAGCGGTGTTTGGCCGCCGTACTGGACGAGCACACCGTCCGGCCGCTCGCACTCGACGATCGCACTCACGTCTTCAAGTGTCAGGGGCTCGAAGTACAATCGATCGCTGATGTCGTAGTCGGTCGACACCGTTTCGGGGTTGCAGTTGACCATGATCACTTTGTGGCCCGCCTCGCGGAGCGCGAACGCGGCCTGCACACAGCAGTAGTCGAACTCGATCCCCTGACCGATCCGGTTTGGCCCCCCACCGAGGATCATCGTCTTAGGACCGTCCAACGGCCGGATCTCGCTCTCCGGGTCGTACGTCGAGTAGTAGTAGGGCGTCTGCGCTTCGAACTCACCGGCACAAGTGTCAACGACCTTGAAAGCGGGCACGACGCCAGCCGCCTGCCGAGCCGCTCGAACCCCCGACTCGGTCACCCCCCATCGCTCGGCTAATCGAGCGTCGGAGAAACCGGCTGTCTTGAGTTCCCGCCACCGATCCACGCTAATATCCACCGGGCTAACCTCAAGTTCGACATCGTGTTCCGTCATGCGCTTCAACTGATACAGGAACCATGGATCGACGCCGGTCAGCGTCCGCAGGCGCTCGACCGCCCACCCCCGGCGCAGCGCCTCGGCGAGCTGAAATATCCGCTCAGCTCCCGGCGTCTCGAGTGATTCGGCCAGCTCGCTGTCGGCGATCTCCGTCAACCGATCATCGAACAACCCGTTGACGCCAATCTCCAACCCGCGCAGTCCCTTCTGCAGCGCCTCGCCGAACGTACGACCGATCGCCATCGTCTCGCCGACCGACTTCATCGACGTGGTGAGACGACTGTCGACGCTCGGGAACTTGGCGAAATCGAAGCGTGGGATCTTAGCGACGATATAGTCGATCGATGGCTCAAACGAGGCTGGCGTCGTGCCGGTGATGTCGTTGATGATCTCGTCGAGCGTGTACCCCACCGCGAGCCGGGCCGCGATCTTGGCGATCGGAAAGCCAGTCGCTTTGGACGCCAGCGCGCTCGAGCGCGAGACCCGCGGGTTCATCTCGATCACGACTTGGCGCCCGGTGGCCGGGTCAACAGCGAACTGGATGTTTGATCCACCGGTCTCTACGCCAACCGCGCGAATTACCTCGAACGCCGTATCGCGCATCGTTTGATACTCGCG
Organism: Gemmatimonadota bacterium; assembly: GCA_039589035.1. Taxonomy (GTDB): domain Bacteria; phylum Gemmatimonadota; class Gemmatimonadetes; order JACCXV01; family JAHWKZ01; genus CAMYLR01. The sequence continues at coordinate 2,870 of JBDHIC010000009.1, forward strand.
GTCGGTGAGCGTCTGCTGTGGCGCGACGGTGATCGAGTCGCCGGTATGGACGCCCATCGGATCCAGATTCTCGATCGAGCACACGACGACGCAGTTATCCGCCCGGTCGCGCATCACCTCGAGCTCGAACTCCTTCCACCCGAGCACGCTCTCCTCGACGAGGATCTCACCGATTGGACTCGCGCGCAGGCCACGCTCGGCCAGCGTTGTGAACGCTTCTTCGGTCTTTGCCACGCCACCCCCCGACCCTCCCATTGTGTAGGCCGGGCGAATGATGACTGGAAAGCCGGTGATGCGCACGACCTTGATCGCTTCCTGCAGATTGTGCGCGATCCCGCCCCGCGGAACGGCGATCTCCCGCTCGAGCATGAGCGTCTGGAACCGCTCGCGATCTTCGGCTCGCTCGATCGCCTCGAGCCGCGCACCGATCAGCTCGACACCGTACTCCTCCAGCATGCCACGCAGCGCCAACTCGCGGGCTAAGTTGAGCGCTGTCTGACCACCGAGGGTTGGCAGTAGCGCGTCGGGCCGCTCGCGCTCGATCACCCGCTCGAGCGTCGCTACTGTCAAGGGCTCCAAGTACACTTCATCGGCTGAGGCCGGGTCGGTCATGATCGTCGCCGGGTTCGAGTTGACGAGCACGATCCGGTACCCCTCGTCGGCCAGCGCCCGGCACGCCTGGGTGCCCGAGTAGTCGAACTCGCACGCTTGACCGATGACGATCGGGCCCGATCCGATCAGCAGGATCGTCTCGAGGTCATCGCGGCACGGCATCGATTAGCTCCTCTTTGCCGCTCGCATCGCGGCAACGAACGCATCCAGATGGTGAAAAGCGTCGTGCGGCCCGGGCGCCGCCTCGGGGTGGTATTGCACCGCGAACAGCGGCCGGTCGACATGTCGAAAGCCCTCGACCGTGTCGTCGTACAGGTTGACGTGGGTCACCTCGAGCTGGGGCGCCCCGGCAACCACGCGCTTCGTTCCATGGCGCGCTTCCACCACTGCAAACCCGTGGTTGTGAGACGTGATGTCGATCCGCCCAGTCGACAATTCCTGAACAGGATGATTCCCGCCGTGGTGACCAAACTTGAGCTTGTACGTCTCGCCGCCATGGGCCAACGCCAACAGCTGGTGCCCCAAGCAGATGCCGAAGGTCGGCACCTCGGGTGCGCGCGACGCTAGCGATTCGAGCGTCGCAATCGCTCGCCCGACCGCCGCCGGATCGCCAGGACCGTTGGAGACAAACAGCCCGTCGGGCTCGAGCTCGAGCACCGCTTCCGGCGTGGCATTAACCGGCAGCCGAACTACCCGGCAGCCTCCGTCATTCAGCCGGCGGACGATGTTTTGCTTGAGGCCCAAGTCGAACGCGGCCACCAACAGCTCACCGTCTCCTTCGACCGTGGCCGTCGGGCATGACACCGCTCCGGTCAGATCCTGCCCCTCCATCGTCGCGATCGACGCCGCTCGGGCCACCGCCGGCTCGACCTCCAACAACTCGGTCGAGATGATCCCTCGCAGCGCACCCCGTTCCCGCAGAGCGCACGCGTATCGATCCCCTCGATCGCCACGACACCGTTGCGCTCCAGATGCACGGGCAGCGTTTCGACAGCCCGCCAACTGGACGGCTCTTGGACACACTCGCGCATCACGAACCCCGCCACCTGGGGCCCATCCGACTCGCCGTCCTCGATGGTGATGCCATAGTTCCCGATCAGCGGGTACGTCATTACGACCAGCTGACCGGTGTAGGAGGGATCGGTCAACACCTCCTCGTAACCTGAGAGGCAGGTATTGAACACGCACTCGCCGGTCGCGGTGCCGGCTGCGCCAACGGCCATCCCGAGGGCCGTCCAGCCGTCCTCGAGCGCCAGTCGAGCAGGCAGCCGAACTGCGCTCATGCGCAAAAAAAAGTCCCCGCTTGGCGGAGACGCACCGTGCACTTGGTTGTATCCATCATGGAACTCCCTTTCCGCGCCTCGCAGGACGTCGATTTAAAAGGAAGATCGAGTGCGATTACGATCTCAAGTCGCCTACGAACCTACTTTCCGCTGGCCGCCTGAGCAATGGGCTCCACCATCATCGCCTCCATCGCAACGCGGACTTCACGCATCAGATCGTCCCGTGCTTCGGTGCCGCGGTCAGCGGTCGGTATCGGCGTGCCCAGGCGCACAGTGATCGCACCGTGTCCGACGCGTAGCGATCGAGCCTCCATGACGTCTTCGGTCCCCAGAACCACTACCGGGACGACCGGTACACCGGCCTTGAGCGCCATCATGAAGCCGCCCTTCTTGAACGGTAGCAGGGGCTCGCCGGGACCACGCGTGCCTTCCGGGAACACCAATACGCTAATCCCCTCCCGAATCTTGCGGGCCGCGTTCTCGAGGCTCTCGATCGCTTTCTCGCGATTGCTGCGATCGATCGGAATGAAGCGGCACATCCACAGCGCCCACCCAAAGATGGGGATAAAGAACAACACACGCTTAGCGACCATCCTCAACGAATGCTCGGTCGCCAAGAACAACGCAAAGATGTCGAAGATCGACCGATGATTGGACATGAAGATGTACGGCTTATCCGGCTCCAGCCTCGACTTCGACTCGACGCTCAACGGGATCCGGAGGGTGCCCAGAATCCATCGCGACCACGTACGGGCGAACGACAGATAAAGCTCGCCGCGTGGGCTAAACGGCCAGGTGATGATCCCGAGCGACGACCAGAAGAGCGTGTACGCTACTCCGATTGTCCAGGCGAAAACCGTGCGTCCCATCGTGTACTGCGGTGACGCCTACCGTTGACCGTGAAATACCTCGGCCACCGTTGCGTCGTCGCCGAAGATGATCATCGTCCGGGCAACGATCTGTCCTTGCGGGTCATAGCTGTAATAGGTCCATCGCTCCTGACCGCCCTCCATCGTCACTCGGGTGCGCGGCTCACCGAGCAAGTTCCGCACCTCGTCCTGCTCCATTCCTTGCTCGAGCAACTCGGCGGTAGAGTCGGTGTAGGCCGCTGTATCAGCCACTGTGGTGGTGTCGGCCTCCTCCGCGGCACCGCCACAGGCGACCGGGAGGACGTAGATGATCGCCACGCTGATTACGAAAAGCACTCGCATCGGTATCCCTATCCTCGTGTTGCGGTTTGTGTCGATTGGTGAGATCGCCTCAAGCTACCGAGCCGGCTGACAACTGGGTAGCTACTCCCTTTGCGGGGGTTAGTTGCGGAAGCGCCAGTTGATCCCGAAGAACCCCTCACGACCAGGGAGAAAAAACGCCTCCTCAGTCCGAAACGTTTCGTTAAACATGTTCTTGAACGACAAAAAGATCGTAAAGTTGATGATCGTTCCCTGCACAAGCAGGTCGGTGACGAAGTACGACGAGAGAGTCCCCCCGTCCAGCGTCATGAAGTCGCCGTTGAACCGCCCGGTTAGGCGAGCCTCCAACAGCAGATCACGGCTCGGAAAGATTCGGCGCGCATATCGAACCTGTCCCAAGAACTGGGATTCGGGCACATACGGCACTCGGTCACCCGATTCATCTTCGGTCGCATCCAGGCGCCGCGCGACAAACCGCCCACGCAACCCCCAAGGCAGCGGCCCGGCCACCTCGCCTTCGAAACCGTTCACCGACAAGTCGACGACATCAAACGTATTGAAGCCGATCTCCGCCAGTCGGGAGTTGTCGAAGTCAGCCCGGTCGAAGTACAACCACGCGGTCGGCGGCAGCCACAAGAACGCCTCGTCGCCGTTGGCCGTGAACACGCGTCCGGTCGCCTTCCAACCTCCACGGTTCCACGCCACCTCACCTCGTACGCTGCTCCACGTCTCGAGCTGCTGTGGCTTCGCCACCGTGCCGGGGTGGATCTCCACGCCCTCGGCCGCAAATGCCTCGAGCAGCGCCTGACCGGCGAAGCTGGCCGGTCGTACAGATCTGCCGCCAGCCAACCGGACCGTGAACTCGGGATGGGGTCGACCCAGGGCCTCGAACTGCCACGCAACGCCGCTCTCGGCGGCATCGCCAAACGACATCCGGCGCACCGCCGCATTAGCCGCGTACAGGTCGTCGGGCTCACCCCATCCCACACCTCCACCCCACTCGGTCTGTCGCCGTGGGTTTTCTACGAACGCAGCCTCGGGATCATCTTCGACCGGTTCGAACACACTGCTCTCATCGACCCTTAGGAACGATGGATGCAGTGACTCCACGTCCAACTCTTCCCGTGCACCTCCCGCCCACATCAAAAGCGGACCACGCCGGAAATCAACCGTGCCGCGGAACCCTTCTCGTTCTCCCTTGCCCACCAATCCGTCGGCGTTGCGGAAGACAAAGTTCTCGCGGAACTCCTGCCGCGATCGTGAATAATGCAGGCGGGTTCCCATGTCGCCCCAACCGCCGGCGTAAAACAAGTGCACCACGCTGCCGTCTTGATCCTGAGAACCCGACACGTTGGTTCGACTGGCGTCCCCTGAGAAACCGTCGCTCAGTCGCGACACCTCGACCCGATGTTTGGAGCCGATCCGCCAACCGAGCTTGGTAACGAACTGGTTCCGGGTGAAGTCGTCGATTCGCAAGAAACCATCGGTGGCATCAAAGTTGGCGCCCACGAAGACGTCGCCGCGCTCGGCGATCGACCGACCAAAGTTGCCGCTGAACGTTTCGACCTTGAACGAACCGGCGGTGAACGCCAGCATCGACCGGGAGCCCTGTGCCAAGCTTCGCCGAGTAGTGATTGCGAGTACGCCACCGGTCGCGCTGCTTCCCCAGGCCGCGCCTTGCGCTCCCGGGTACCAGGCCACTTTTGCGATCCCCTCGAGCGCGATCCGTCGCAGGTCCCAGCTCACCGATAACGGCTCACCAACCGGTACCCCATCGATCATGACCTCGATGTTCGTGTGCGATCCAAACGACGAGCCGACAAACGTATTGAGCCCACTGCCACCCATATCTTGAACCAGGGTGAGTCCCTCGCTCTCGATCACATCGAGCAGATTGAACGCGCCGCGACCGAGGAGTTGATCGCCGGTCAGCACCCACGCCGGCCACGCTCCAGGCCGAGCCAACGTGTAGGGATCGATCAAGCTGTCGGGGAACATCTCGGGCAGTTGGGTGAACCTGGGCTTTAGCGTATCGGCCGGACCCAGCGTGTCGCCGAGCAGGGTGATGCGCGGATCGGTGATCGGCTCGGGGAACGTCCAGCGAACGACGTCACCAGAATCGGCTGGGGCTATCGAATCGGCTGGCTCGACGGTGTCCGGCGGCGCTGGCTCGGGTTGCTCCTGCGCCGTAGCTCGACCCGCCGAAGCGAAGAACACGGCAATCAAGACGACCCGGGCTGGTGGCCTGAACACGCAGGCTACTCTTAGAGCGTCGTAAACGCGATGTCAAACGGACACGTGCCGACCTGAATCGTCCGCTGGACGACGAGATCCTCTGATAGCCGGAAAACGTCTGCTGGCTCAGAGCACTCGAGCTCGAGCGCGTACGGCGTTCCGTCGCTGTCGAACCCGACGCCAGCCGACGAGCGGTTTCCGCCCGGTGTCACCGGATTAAACGGGTCAAAGACGAACTCCCGCGTCGCCGAGTCCCAAACCGCTATTCCGTACTCGGTCGACGTGACCAGCACCAGGCCGCCGGGACTGAAACTCACCCGCGACGGAAACTCGTCAAACCCGAGGTGGTGCTCTGTCTCCTGAAGCGTCGTCGTCGACACCACCGACAGTGACCCGCTACGCTCACCAAGCCGACCGCGGTTGGCGACAAACAACCGGCCGTCCGGCGCGAGCACTGCTCCACCCGGGTTCTCGCCCGAAAGCTCGATCGTCTCGATCACCTGCAACGACGCGATGTCGATCACCGAAACGGTTCCCGAACGCACGGGGACGAAATCGTCACCTAGCTCGGCGTTGATCACGTAGGCCCGCTGACCGTCCGCAACTATGAACTCGGGGAAAAAGCCGACCAGGATCTCCGGACCCACATCGCCCGTCAGAACGTTGACCGGTGATACCGAATCGAGGTTCGGGTTGCCAACCAGTACCGTTTCGTCGTCGATAAACGCCACCCCGGTCGCGCCCGAGTTTTCGGGGAGCTCTGCGCGACGTATGACGAACCGCCCATCGAGGTCGACGATCGCGACCTCGGGGAGCGATCCCATTGCCACGACAGCCGTCACACCGCGAACCGCAAACGTCACCGGAGTCCCATCGAACCCGACCCCGATCGTGAACATGTTATCCGGACGGGCGACCTCGAATACGGTCAGCGTTCGATCGATGCTGTTGAGCACCACGGCAACTTCGGCCTCATCCGGAATGTCGGGCCCAAGTCTGCTGCTATCGTCGCAAGCGACGACGCTGGCTAGGATCACAGCCATCATTGTGTTCTTCATCGTTATCTTCATAATCCTCGATCGTCGTTTTGGGGCCTGATCCTGAGTTGCACCCGGAACCGTCGCCCGGGCTCGGGAAAGCCAAAGATAAGAGCCTGTGTCTCGCCGCCCACGCGGTCGATCGCCACCTCGGTTTCTGCAGCCAGCGAGCCAACTCGCCAGAGCCACGCCGCAGCAACGTCGAAGGTCCAGAATCCGGGTAGTTGATTGGCTTCTGTCGGAGCGGTCGTACGGGCACCGGTGTAGCGTGACTCGGCCCGCAGTCGCCAATCCCCGGGTGTCCACTCTACCCGGGAGTGAGCGCTGTGTTGCGGCCGATACACGACCTGCACATCGGCTCGCCCCTCGGACGAATCGTAACGCACGCGAGCGTTGGAGTAGCTGAGATCCGCCATCAAGTTCATCCCGGTGATGGTCGCACTCAGCCATACTTCTCCTCCCCGACGCTGAACGTCGAAGTTCTGCGGGCTCCAAATGAACCGGAAGTCGGGTGCCCACTCGATCATATCGTCGACGTCGGCACGATAGACCGATCCGCCGGCAGCAAGTGCGATTTCACCGAGTCGGTGGGCCGACACTCCGAACTCGATCTCCGATACGACCCGCTCGGGTCTCAGCTCCGGGTTCGGGGCGATCCCAATTGCGGCGTCGAAGAACAAATCGCCCAGCGCGGGCGGATTAAAGGCGCTCCGGTGCGCGATATCGAATCGCAACCGTTCGGTGCTCAGCCCCAGCCCGAGCGTGTGACTGACGAACCAGGCGTCGGTCACGTCGTCTAGATCGAGACGGACCTGAGCCGTAAGGTCGAGGTCACCGAGGTCGCCGACCGCTCGAGCACCCACGCCAAAGTCGTTGAAGTCATCAAACGCCCCCTCGGTCAAACCGTCAGCGTCCACTGCGCGATGCCGAAAATCGCCTTCAAAACCGATCTCGCGCAGCCACCCTTGGTGCACCGCACGGGTGATCGAGCTGCGTAGCCCCAGCTCGTCCACGGCAGTCTCGTCGTCATAGGCGAGCCCCAGGGGCGGTTCCGGGTCGCGATGCTCGAGCCGCTGCCGCGCGCCGTGAAATGCGAGCTCGCTGGAGCCATCATCGCTCACCCCGTTCCAACTGGCATGCAGGCGAACGCGGTCAAATACCTGCCGCGCGTTTATCGATGGCGCAAAGGCCTTTCCCGGTAGACCGCGATCGCCAGTCTCGACGGCAGTACGAAAACCGAGCCGGCCACCCCCAAAATCGCGCTCGGCGGTCGCAAACACGTTTATGCGGCTGAGATCTGCGTTTGTCCGTGTACCGGAGCGACCGCCCGCACTGACCGGCAGTCGATAATCGAATCCACCGTCAGACGAGCTCATGAGGCCCCCGGCCGACCACCGCCACGCACCGATGGTATTGCCGGTCTCAATGCTCCCGCTTCGCGACCCCAGCGATCCGACACCGAGCACGATCTCGGTCGCCGTCCCTGGCGGCCGTGACTCGACGACGATCACACCGGCTCGAGCCCGCGATCCGTAACGGGCCGAACGTGCGCCGACCTCGACCTTCACCGATTCTACCGTGCTTGCAGAGAGGGTACTCAGGTCGGCGGCGCCAGTCACCGGATCATTGATCGCCACCCCATCGAGCAATACCAGCACGCCCTCTGCACCACTGCCGCGGATCATCGCGTACTCTGGACCGGTGAGACCCGTCCGCCTCACCACGACGCCGGGCACGCGGTCGACCAAGTCGCCCACCGTCACTGCGCCCGATCGCTCGATCGTCGCCCGATCAATCCGAAAGCCCCCCGCATCGCGATCCGGGTGGTAAGCGACCACCGGGTCGACCCGGACCGCAGCAACCGCCAGCTCCACCGCGACTCGCGTGGTTCGCCCGTGAGCGACTTCGACCTCGACCTCGCTTGGCCGGTAGCCGAGCCGCTGAGCGCGGATCACATGCGTACCCGAACTAACCGCCTTGAATCGAAACCCGCCGTCAGAGCCAGCGGTGGTGATGAGCCCCAGCTCGGCGACCTCAACGGTCGCGAACGGCACCATGCGCTGAGTTTCACCATCGATGATCGTGCCCACGATCTCGCCCGGCCACTGGGCAGCGGCGCCGTCGCCGATGGCAGCGTCAAGCAACGCGGCCAACACCACTCCGAGGAGCAGCAACCGGCGCATCACGAAGCCGACTCCGGATGCAGCGGCACCACCTGAGGAGCACCCTGGTCGGGACCGGGGCCAGGGTGCGGCGTCACCTTGACCGGCCAGCCGTACACCTCGCTCAGCGTGCGCTCACGGAGCACCGTCTCCGGCGCCCCATCGGCCGCCACCCGGCCGCGATGAAGGAGGATCAGACGATCCGCGTAGCGCGCCGCAAGATTCAGGTTGTGGGTCGATAGCAGGACCGTCTTTCCCTTGGCCGCTTCTGCCCTCAGAAGCTCCCAGATCGACATCTCGCTGGAGATATCGAGCGCCGCGGTTGGCTCATCTAGTGCCAACGCGAGCGGCTCCTGTGCCAGCGCCCGAGCGAGCCTGGCTCGCTGACGCTCGCCACCCGAAAGCGTGACGAACGACCGGTCTGCCAGCGTGTCGACGCGACATTGCTCGAGTGCGCGCTCGATTGCACGGTGGTCATCCGCTCCCGGCCGACGCCACGCACCGAGATGCGGGTAACGTCCCGTCGTCACCAGCTCGCGCACTGTCACCGGAAACGCTGGCTCCTCGTGTTGAGCCATGATCCCGACCCGACGCGCGATCTCGAGCGCGCTCCACGCCGCCAGCCTCCGACCTAGAAGCTCCGTTTTCCCGCGGTTTGGTTTGCGCGCACCGACCAGGAGTCGAATGAGCGTCGATTTACCCGACCCGTTGGGCCCGACCAATGCGACGATCTCGCCCGTAGTCACGCCGAGCGTGGCCTCTTCGATCGCCTCCCGATCACCGCTCGGATATCGATACCCGAGCCCAGTGGCGCACCACACGACGTCGTTCTGCCGCGACTTCATGCCGGCGCCTGGCGTGTCTGGCGACGCAAGACGAGAACAAAAAAGGGCACTCCAACGAACGCGGTGATGACACCCAACGGCAGCTCTGCCGGTGCAGTAATCACGCGGGCTACGGTGTCGGCCAGAGGCAGAAACGCCGCTCCAACGAGCAACGTTGCGGGTAACAAGAAGCGGTGTCCGCCACCCCATAGTAGGCGTACGGTGTGGGGAACAAACAGACCAACGAACCCGATCCCGCCGGCGGCGACGACCGCACCGGCAGTCAACAACGACGCGATCAGGTAAGCCGACAGACGCACCCGTTGAACAGGGACGCCAAGAAAACCGGCTGTCTCTTCACCGTGTGCGATCAGATCAAAAGATCGCGACAGTCCCAGCAGCGCGATCGATGCGCCACTGAGCGCGAGCGCCAACATCCACACCAACCGCCAACTAGCTCCACCGAGACCTCCCATCATCCAAAACACCGCCGCGCGAAACGCTTCGGCCTCCTGAAAGCTGAGCGCCAACAGGATGCAGGCGTTGAAGAAGGTACCGGCAACGACACCCGCCAGAAGCAGCACCCGAACATCGAGTCGCCGTTCGACGTTGGTCGCGATCCTGAGCACGAGCGCGATTGCCAACGCCGCGCCGGCGAACGCCGACACCGGCAGCGACCAGGCGGCCGCACCGGCCCAACCCGCGCCGATCGCGACGACCGCGCCGACCGCCGCCCCACCCGAGACGCCCAGCACGTAAGGATCGGCGAGCGGGTTTCTGAGAAGCGCCTGGAACGTGGCACCGGCCAGACCGAGGGCCCCGCCAACGAGCGCCGCCAGCACCGCTCGAGGCAGCCGAAGATCGCGGGTAATCGCGACGGCGATCGGATCGCCGTCGCCCGTGAGCCCGTCCCACACCCCACTCCACCCGAGACCAACCGCCCCAAAGCGAAGGCTGATGGCGATGGCCGCCGCCACGGCCAGGACCAAACTGGCCAACACAACACCACGGCTCATCGCGCCCCCCAAACATCAACCAACGCGTCGTGAAGCGTTCGGGCGACACTTCCCAGATGGGGGCCTGGACGGTTCAACAGGTCGGCTCGGATGACCACGATCCGTCCTTCGCGGACGGCGGTGAGATCGCGCCAACCCGGTTGCTCGGCGAAGGCGCGCCTGACTCCGATCGTGGTATCGTCGGACGCAACTACGAGGATGTCGGGTTGAGCGGCCAGCACGGCTTCAAGCGAGACCTCGGGCCAACCGTCGTGGAACTCTCCGAACGCGGGGGCGCCACCGGCAACCTCGATCAGCTGGCCAACGAACGTGCGCCGACCTGCCGTTCTCGGCGGGTCTCCGAGCAACGCGTAGAAAACGGTGGGTTTGGGGTGCCTGAGGCCGGTCTCCGAGACACCCGCCAGCGACTCGCGGACCTCAGCTGCCAAGATGGCCGCTCGATCGGGCAGATCGAGCAACACTCCCAGCTCATCCAACGACCGAAAGACGTCGGTCGTGTCTTCGATCGACGTCGCGTGGAAGGCGATACCGCCGGCTTCGAGCCGTGCCCGTAACCCCCGGTACTCCGCGGACTCCCAGCCGATCACCAGGTCCGGCTCGAGCGCGATTAGCGCTTCCAAGCTCGGGTCGAGCCCTCCGCCTACACTCGGCAGATCGGCGATCTCAGGAGCTATGTCGTAGCGTGTCCGACCCACCAACCGATCGGCAGCGTTCAGCGCCACGATCGCATCGGTCATGCTCGGAACCAGCGATACCACACGCTGGGCGGGAAGCCGCGTCGCGGCATCATTCTGCTCGGCCGCGGATTGCTGCGGTCGATTGCAGTTTGCTAACGCCAACGATGCCGCAGCGACGATCCAAAGAACTCGGTTCGTGGTCAACACCTCACGCCCGATCAAGTCCAAAAAAAAAGCCTGCCCGCGGAGCGGACAGGCGAGGGAGACCGGGCGAGCCGACCTCTCGCCGCATCCCTCCCGCGAAGGATACTGACGGCGAGCGCTTGCATTCCCATATTCTCCCGTCGCCGACTACCGTCGTCGACAGGCACCTCGAAACGATTATTGCGCTACGTCATTCGAGCCTCACCGCTAAACGATGTCTACAGCGAAAAGCGCCCGAAGTCTTCCGGGTTCATGCGTCGCAGGTACTCCTTCAGATCTTCCGGCTCGTACGCCTCTTCCTCGACCTCACCCACCTCGTGAGCGGTGTGGTCGAGCAGCGTTTCAGAGGCGTAGATCGGAGCGTTCAGGCGCAGGGCTAAGGCGATCGAATCGCTGGGACGCGCATCGATCGAAATCACATCTTCAGCATTCTGAACGAAAACCTGAGCGTAGTAGGTGTTGTTCTTGAGCGCACCGATAATGACTTGGGTGAGCTCGCCGTGAAGTGCACGAACAATGTTCTTCATGAGGTCGTGCGTGAGCGGCCGTGAGAATTTCACCCCCGCCAACTCGGTGGCAATGGCGCTCGCCTCGCTCGGCCCGATCCAGATCGGCAGGTACCGGTCACCCTCTTTCTCCTTGAGGATTACGATCGGCGACTGAGTCGAGGAGTCGATCCCAAGGCTCGCTACGCTGACTTCGATGACTTCGTTCTCCACGGCTGCCCCTTTCTAACGCTTCAACTGCAACATAAATGCCATCCCACGACCGGGACAACCTGCTGTGGGTGGTGGCCCGGGGGCGCCTAGGTCCCCATCTCCCAGGAATCGAGGTATTCTCGCTGCTCCGGGGTTAGCTCGTCGATCTCGACGCCGAGCGCCTGCAGCTTGAGCCGAGCGATCTCTGCATCGATGTTGGTCGGCACCGACTCGACGCGGTTCTCGAGCTCGCTTGCGTTCTTGACGACATGCTCCGCCGCCAGCGACTGGTTGGCGAACGACATGTCCATCACACTCGCCGGGTGCCCCTCGGCTGCCGCCAGGTTTATCAGTCGTCCTTCGCCGAGTACGTAAACCTTGCGGTCACCGAGTGAGTACTCCATCACGTACTCGCGGATCTCGCGCGTCTCATCGGCCATCTCTGCCAACGCGTCGAGATCGATTTCCACATTGAAGTGCCCGCTGTTGGCGATCACCGCTCCGTCCTTCATCGCCTTGAAGTGCTCGCCGCTGATGACGTGGGTGTCGCCGGTCACGGTTATAAAGACATCCCCGAGAGCAGCTGCTTCGGACATAGGCATGACCCGAAAACCGTCCATCACCGCCTCCAGCCCACGCAGCGGATCGATCTCGGTTACGATCACGCTCGCACCTTGACCTTGTGCGCGAAGGGCAACTCCCTTGCCACACCAACCGTAGCCTGCGACGACGACCGTCGACCCGGCGAGCAAGATGTTTGTCGCCCTCAGAATACCGTCGATCGTCGACTGCCCGGTCCCGTATCGGTTGTCAAACAAGTGCTTCGTCTTGGAGTCGTTCACCGCGATCACCGGGAACAGCAGTACGCCCGAGTTTTCCATCGCCTTCAACCGGATGACCCCAGTCGTGGTCTCTTCGGTCGACGCGGTCACACCGTCGACGAGCAACTTTCGCTCGGCCGGATCGAGCTCGGTAGCCCAATCGCGAATCACCGGGTGTAGATCGTCGTACCGTTCCAGCGCCATGAAGTGGATGGCGCTCACCAGGTCTGCCCCGTCATCCATCGTGATCTGTGGTCGATGCTCGAGGGCCGACCGGATGTGGCGGTAGTACGTGTCATGGTCTTCGCCCTTGATGGCGTGGACCTGAATCCCGCGGCTCACCCAACGGGTTCGAAGCACACAGACATACGTCTGCGCCACCGCGCTGGAGGGCGAGCATCAGGTTTGCAGTTTCAGTGGTTACGTGAAGACACGCTGAGATGCGCACCCCATCGAGCGGGCGCTCTTTCTCGAATCGATCACCGATCAGCCGCAGGACCGGCATATGTCGCCCGGCCCACTCAGTGCGTAACGCTCCCTTCGTAGCCAGCTCTGGATCGCGGATATCACACGGCACGTCCACAACACTCATCCTTCCTTTGGTCTCCGACATCGAATCGTCTCTCCTTCAATGATGTTATGAGATCGCCGTCTTCAAATCTCCGGCGCGGTCGGTAAGCTCCCACGTAAACAAGCCGTTCACCGGTTCACGGCCGAAATGGCCGTAGGCGGCTGTTGGCTGGTAGATCGGCCGCCGCAGGTCGAGCGCCTTGATGATCGCCAACGGCCGCAGGTCCCACACCTCGAGCACCTTCTCCTCCAACACGGCGTCGGCAACGACACCGGTGCCAAACGTGTCGACCATAACGCTGACCGGCTCGGCCACCCCGATCGCGTACGCGAGCTGGACCTCGCATCGCTGCGCTAGGCCTGCCGCCACGATGTTTTTGGCCACCCACCGGGCGGCATACGTCGCAGACCGATCAACCTTGGTCGGGTCCTTCCCACTAAACGCGCCTCCACCATGACGGCCAAGACCACCGTACGTGTCCACGATAATTTTGCGGCCGGTGACACCAGCGTCGCCCATCGGTCCACCGATGACGAACCGTCCGGTCGGGTTGACGTGAACGGTGAGTTCGTCCTCGTCGTACATCCCCTTTGGGAGTACTGGCTCGATCACTTCCTTGCGGATCCCGGCCTGGATCTCATCGGGCGAGACCTCGTTTTCGTCACCGGTCTGCGTCGACACAACCACCGTTTGGATTTCTCGCGCTCGACCTTCGTCGTATTCAACCGTCACCTGGCTCTTTCCATCGGGCCGCACCCAAGGCAACGTCCCGTCTTTCCGCTTCTCAGCTAGGCGATGAGTAAGCGCGTGCGCCAAGGCGATCGGCAGCGGCATCAACTCCGACGTTTCGTCGGTCGCGTAGCCAAACATCATCCCCTGATCGCCGGCGCCGTCACGATCGACTCCCATGCTGATGTCGGGCGATTGCCGGTCGATGGTGACCATCACCCCGCACGTATCCGCATCGAATCCCATCCGCGCGTCGGTGTAGCCGATCTGACGAACCGTGTCGCGGGCGACCTGGGCGACCGGGATGTACGCCTCCGTAGTAATCTCTCCCGCCACCACGATCAAACCGGTGGTAACCAATGTCTCGCACGCAACCCGACTGGACGGATCGTCGGCCAACGCCGCATCCAGAACCCCATCCGAGATTTGATCGGCGATCTTGTCGGGGTGCCCTTCGGTTACCGATTCCGACGTAAACAGAAACCGATCCGTCCTCACGCGATGCGGCGAGGCTGTCACCACCTGCTCCTTCGTCTTCAGCATATCAACTCCGATTCCTCTCCTAGATTGAGAACTACCGGCGCCGCTTCCACGCGCGCACCGGGACCGATAATCGAACCCTCGAGCACGAAACCGCTCACCGTTGCGTGATCGCCGATAATCGAGTCGCGAATCACGGCGTCGCGTACGGTTACGCCCCTAGACAATGAGACGTGGGGGCCGATGATCGAGTTTTTGATAACACAATCTGCTCCAACAAAAACCGGCGTTATGAATTTCGTATCAGCGCCCGACACATCGATTGTGGGCGGATACCGATCAAGCAGCTCGCGATTCGTCGCCAACAGTGTTTCCGGTTTCCCACAATCGAACCAACCCCTGATGTTGTACGGAACGAACCTTTCGCCGGCATCGATCAACCGTTGTAATGCATCGGTCAGCTGATATTCGCCGCGGGTTGTGCCGCCCTCATCGACGAGGTTGGCCAACGCGGATCGCAATAACTCACCGTCGCGGACAAAGTACAGACCCGCCAAAGCCAGATTGCCCTTCGATTCGATCGGTTTCTCGACCACCTTGACGATACTCTCCCCAGCCGCATCCAGCTCCACGATCCCGAATCGCTCCGGGTCTGGAACCGCTCGCACACCCAACGCGTGATCCTGGGACGAGACTACCTCCCCGTAATCCACGTCAAAGACTGTGTCCCCGAGCACGACCAAGGCTGGCTCGTGATCCTTCGCTTCCAGCGCCGTCAACACCGCGTGCCCAAGACCGAGTTGATCGTGTTGCCAAACGATCTCAACCGGCAAGTCGGGGAACACCTCGTGTACGTAGGCTTCGATCGAATCCCCCCGATACCCAACCACCAGCCGGATCTCGGACGGTTCAAGCGACGCGACATCGGCCAGGATATGGCCGATAATCGGGCGCCCCGCGACCGGCAGCATGACTTTTGGGACCGTCTGTGTGTGGGGGCGCAGCCGGGTGCCTTGTCCGGCTGCCGGAATGATGATCTTCACCGATTGTTCAGCCTTTGAGTTCGTTCTTCAGGGCGTTGATCGAAGCGACGGGCGTGGGGTTCTGCCCGCTAATAATAGAAGCAAAGAAACTAGCGCAATCCCCTAGATAGCACAACTCGAGCATACCCTCGATCGGCACGTCGCTTGTAGCCATGATGCGGTGCTGGCCGGCCACCCGGCCATGGCAATAGTCGTGCACAAAATCAAACCGGCGGCGGACCTGAGGATGGTCCCACGGCGTCTCCAAGTGGACCAGCACCATTTCGCGCACCACCGAGACGTCGCCCTCGAAACCCACGATTTCGTTGTGATTATGTTCCGGTAGCTGTCCTGAATAAGCGGGGATCTTGCCGTTCTCGTTGAGTTGGGCCTTCCATCGTGAGGCGGCGGAGATCGACGTGGGATGACCGCCGTAAACGATAGGCAGCCGATCGGTCAGGGAAGCCGCCACGTTGAGAGCCAGGTTGTCGTCCGACCACTCCAGCCATTTTCCCGCGAGCGGTCTCAATCGTTCAGCAGCGGAGCGCAATCCATCCGCGTCGGCTTCCACGTCTAGCACCGGATCCAATCGGGCCACGACCAAGGCCACCGCCGACAAAGAGTGACCAAGCGCTGCCCGGGGCGGGAAACCAGTTGGCAGCTCTAGCAACGGATGACCAGCTCCGCGCGCCATCTCTGCAACTTGGCCACCGGTCGCGACCGCGACGGCCGCTAGCCCACGCTGCTGGGCGGCCTTGTAACAAGCGATCGTTTCTTCGGTATTCCCCGAGTACGACGACACGATCAGCGTCGTGCCCTGATCGAGCCATTGCGGCAACTCATAGCCTCGGATCACATGCAGCGGAAGAGACCGACGCTCGGCGGTGCAGGCAGCCACCAAGTCACCCCCGATCGCCGAGCCACCCATACCGGCGACCGCTAGTGCAGTCGGTCCACCGGTGGGCATGTCGAGAACCTTCACGAACGATGAAGCGCTGTCGGTCCCAGCCGCGAGCTGTTCAGGAAAACCGGCGATGTGAGCGCGCATCCCCTCAGCGTCGATATCCGCCTCGCGCGCGTGCCAAGCTTCGACGTCGGCTACCGTCACCGCTGCCGAGGGTGAGCTCACGACCCCTCGCCCGCCGTCGTCGTGGCCGGCTCGAAGCGGTCCGCAAACCGGGTCTCGATCACCGCCCGCGCGGAAGCCGCGGTCGCCATAGCCAGCGCCTCACTCGCCGCCGCCCGGGCCTCGTCGATGGTGATGCGGCTCAACACCTGCTTGATCCGTGGGATTCGGGCTGGCACCATGCTGAATCGGGTAACCCCCAACCCCATCAAAACAACCGCGGCGCGCGAGTTACCGGCCATCTCCCCGCACACGGTCACCTCCACGCCCGCTCTCTCACCGGCCACGCAGACATCCCGTATGAGTCGCAAAACCGCCGGGTGAAAAGGTTGAAACAAGTGAGCGATCCGCCGGTTTCCCCGATCGACCGCCAACGTGTACTGAATGAGATCGTTCGTCCCGAGAGATAGGAAATCGAACCGCGCAGCCAACTCGTCAGCCATTAGCGCCGCCCCGGGAGTTTCGATCAACGCTCCTAGAGCACGCTCCGGCGCGCATTCGATGCCCTCATCGTCCAGCGAGCGTTGCACCGCCTCCAAATGCGCGATCGCGATATCGGCCTCGTCGATCGTGGCGACCATCGGCAACATGATCGAGACCGGCCCGTGCGCGCCAGCCCGGAGGATCGCCCGCAGCTGGGCCCGGAAGACCTCCGGCCGATCGAGACAGTACCGAATGGCCCGCCAGCCGAGAAACGGGTTGTCTTCTGCCTCCATTCCGGCGAGCAGCTTGTCGCCACCGAGATCGATGGTCCGAATCGTAACTGAGCGACCACCCATCCGGTCGACGAGCTTTCGATAGACCGCATACTGGTCTTCCTCCGTCGCCTCACCACCGCTCTGCAGAAACAGGTACTCGGTTCGATACAGCCCGACCCCCTCGCACCCAAACGCCAGTGCGGAATCGACCTCGCGCGCAAACTCCAGGTTGGCTTGGAACGTCAGAGATTGGCCATCTGCCGAGAGGCTGGGTGCGCCGGCCATCGTCACCAACTCCGCCCGCCGTCGTGCTATCTTGTCGCGCACCCGCTCATAGCGATCGACCGTTTTCTGTGCCGGATCGCTGATCAGGACGCCCTCTCGGCCATCCAAGAGGGCTGGTGTGCCGTGCCGTAGCTCGGCGAGCACCGGTCCCAAACCGACCACGGCCGGGATTTCCAACGCCCGGGCTAGAATCGCGGTATGGCTATGTGGAGCGCCGACTTCGGTCGCGATTCCCAGGATCTTGTCACGATCGAGTTCGGCTGTGATCGTGGCTGGAAGATCGTGAGCCACCACGATCGCGTTATCGATCAAATCGCCAAAAGCCGGCTCGCGTTCTCCAAGCAGCGCGCGCACAACGCGGTGCTCGACGTCGCGAATGTCTTTGACCCGT
This sequence comes from Gemmatimonadota bacterium, assembly GCA_039589035.1. Taxonomy (GTDB): domain Bacteria; phylum Gemmatimonadota; class Gemmatimonadetes; order JACCXV01; family JAHWKZ01; genus CAMYLR01. The sequence continues at coordinate 20,931 of JBDHIC010000009.1, forward strand.
TCGCGCAAATACGGGTCCTCGGTTTTGTCCAGCTGGCGGATCGATTCAAGAACCCGCGAATGAAAGGCATACTCCACGTTTTCAGCCGTGGTGCGAATTTGCTCTCGTACGCTATCCAGGAACTCGTTGTCCTCGAGGATAAGCAGATGCGAATCGAAAATCGTCGCTTCGTCCCTTTTCTCGGCCGAAACAAGCGCCTGCTGTACGCGCTCTATATCCATCCGAGTCTTCGCGAGCGCGGCTTCTAGGCGCTCGACCTCGCGAGCAACATTTGATGCGTCGATTGAGTAACGCGGAACGCGCAGCGCGTCAGGCGTAATCAGGTAGGTGGGGCCAAACGCCACCCCGACAGAAACAGGTACCCCGCCATGGATTTTTTCGACAACCATAGATGAACTCAGGCAACGGACGATGGACCAGCATCAACTGGCTGGCCTTCGTCATCCTCGTCGAACTGTCGCTCGATGAGCGCCACCAAGTCGCGGACCGCCTCGCGCGCATCGGTACCGACAGCGCGGATCTGGACTCGAGCACCGCGTTCAGCGGCGAGCATCATGACCCCCATGATGCTCTTCCCGTTTACCTCAACCCCATTCTTGCTGAGAAAGATGTCGGATCCAAAACGGTTCGAGAGGCGGACGAGCTGGGCCGCCGGCCGGGCGTGAAGCCCAAGCTGGTTTTGGATCTTGACCTCTGCTTCGTGTACTTCGCTCGTCACGGCGGAACCCCCGCGGAAACTCGGACCACTACGCTGAGCAGGATCACGACAACCAGGAAGGCCACCGAAGGCGACAGCCAGCGGCCCCTGCTGCCACGCCGCAAGCCCGCCAGCCATAGGAAAGCTGCAACTATTGAAAATACCGAAACGCCCTCTGTGCCGCCACCGCGCGTCGCCCACAAAGCCCCGCCGGCAACCGCTCCAGAGGCTACCGCACCGGCTGTCCTTGTCACCCCGCTGGCGCGGCTCCAGAATGGATCCTGAAGCACTCGCGCGATGCCCGCGCCACTGGCGAAGCCGGCCCGCACACCACGCCACCGAACCAATTGCGCAAACGCGTTGTACGCGATCAAGTACCCCAATGCTGCGATCGCCGAACCCGTAACCAGCGCCGCTGCTGCACCGATTAAACCCAGCGTCGGTCGCCACGCGGCCCAGAACAACTCATCGCCGAGCGCACCCAAACTGCTGCGGACCGCCTTCATTAGCCTTAAAAGCCGCTGGTCAGCACCCGCCGATCCGCGTGCGACCTCCTGCTCGAGCCGAAGCGCGAACCCGATTCCGATTGTCGCCAGATAGGGATTGCTATTGAACGCCTCGAGGTGTGACAGGAGTCGCTCACTACGAGCGTGCGGATCCGGGTAGAGCCGATCGAGTCCTGGCGTGATTGCCCAGGCGAACCCCACTCCCTGCAACGTCTCGTAGTTCCAGACCGCTTGTAGACACGTCGCGCGACGAGCGATCCGACGCCGCTCCGCGGCGAGCGGACGATGAAGCGAGCTCACGCTTTCAACCGACAAGACTAAAAGCGGCCACAACCAACACCAAGCCCACGCCCCAGGCCGTCAACCGCGACCAGCCATCAACAAAAAGTCGGGTTCCGTTGACGACCAAAGCTGCCGCGGCAGCCAGCACCAGGATCCTCATCGGCAGCGGTCCGCTCCACGGGGTCGCAACGACCAGCGCCAGGCCGCCCAGTCCGACCGCCAACGCGGCGGTCGAAACTGCTATCCCAAGGGCCGCTCCACGCAACACCGAAATGGCGATGGCGCGACCGGGGGCCGACAGATCCCCCGCCAGGACTCGCTTCCGAACGCGCACCGCTAGGCGGCCGTTCCAACGCCGCAGGAAGACCCCCGCGTGGTCCCCGACGGCGCCCGTCGCCAGCGCCACCGCCACCGCCCATCCAACCGGCGGTGGAACACCTACGGGTGCCGAGAGTGCAACACCGCTGCCGGCCAGCGTCGCCAGACCTGCATCCGGGTACCGCGCCACGCCAATCGGTAGAATCCCCAGGTAAATCGCCTCGAATACCGCTCCCCAAATTACTCCATCGGTGGGTCTATCGAGCACGATGCCGACCAGGGCTCCAACCACGAGCGGGCGCGACAGCATACTCTGAAGAACCGGCCACTGGTCTAGAAACACGACCCCACCGAGGATCGCCAGCAGCGCGGCTTGCTCCAGGCTCACCCTACGCGCTCGCGGAGCCGGACCGGAGCGGTGGTTGGCAAATCCTGCGCGACGACACGGACCCCCAATGCCTCCAGCTCCCGCACTCGCCGCTCGTCTTCAGCGCCAAGCCACACGTACGGCAACAACCGAGTCCGTCCCTCGCCGGCGTACAGGCCCCCGACGTTGACCTCCGCGATCGGAACACCACCACCCGCGAGCCCCAACATCGTCTCCAAGTTTTCCGTCAATACGATGATGCTCTCGCCTGATTCAAGCATCGCCGGCAATCCCTCGATGGCCTCATCGAGATTCCAGAACAGGGCCTCGATCGAAGCTGGAAGGCCAGTGCGATAGATGTCCTGCTCGACCGGCTCGCGGGAGAGACTATCCGATACGACGACGATTCGATTCGGGTTGAGTCGACGACCCCAGCCGACGACCACCTGTCCGTGGATCAGCCGCTCGTCGACCCGGAATAGCGCCTGACTCACGAGTGGACTCCTAGGGCACCGCGGCTCTTTTTCAACAGCGCCTCGGAGAACTCGTCAAAGGGCAGGTCCTGCAGAAACACAAACTCGATCAACAGCGGCAGGTTGACCCCGTAAAACACGGCCCGCACAGAGTCGCTTGCCAACAACCGTCGACACGCCTGACAACACGAACCACCGTCGAGGTCACTGAACAGAATCGCTTCTCGCCCCGCTCCGCGCTCGGCGAGCAGTGACTCGATCTCGGCCATTAACGATTCGCTGTCCAGATCGTCGTTCGATACCGCCCACAGGTTGTCTTGCTCCCCCGCCACACGCGTCAGTGCCGAGAGCAACCCTTCCCCGAGGCGACCGTGAGCTACGACCACCCCGCAGCGACCGGTCACTCGTAGTCCTCCTCCAGGTACGTCTCGGTTTGCGCCTTGGTGCGCATGTGCTCGATCAATCGCTGATTGAAGTGCTCAGCGGCGTGACGGCCGGCAAACTTCTGGAGGTGATTCATCGATACGACTTCCGCGATGACGGTAATGTTCTTGCCCGGGTTCAGGGGCACACGGACGAGCGGGATCTCGACACCCAGGATCTCGGTTGGTTCTTCCTCCAAACCAACGCGTTCCACGTTGGTCGCCTCATCCCAATCCTCAAGCTGAACGACGACTTCAATCCGCTTTTGCAGACGAACGGCACGGATACCAAACAACGATTGAATGTCGATGATCCCTACGCCGCGAATCTCCATGTGAAATCCCAACACTTCGCTACCCTTGCCGATGAGAACGTCACCGGATCTTCGAGTGACGTGCACCTGGTCATCCGCCACCAGACGGTGACCGCGTTCCACCAGATCGAGCACGCACTCGGACTTGCCGATCCCGCTTCGGCCGACGAAGAGCAACCCCACACCGTAGACGTCCGCCAACGAACCGTGGATGTAGGTACTGGGCGCAAAATGCGCCTCTAGAAATGACTTTATCGTCGAGTAGAACTCGCCCGTTTTTAGGGTTGTCGAAATGACCGGAATACCACGTTCATTGGCTGCCGAGATCAACCCCGACGGCGGATCTAGACTTTTGGTCAGAATGATTACCGGAATGTTGGAATCCAGCAGCCGGAGGATCGCTTCCTCCCGCTCTTTTGCGGATCGTGACGTTAGGTAGTCGATCTCCGTCTCGCCTAGGATCTGCAGACGGGTGTTCGCAAAGCGCTGATCAAATCCCGCCAGTACCAAGCCGGGACTGCCAACTTCGCTGGAGCTGATCTCGCTTTCGGCGGTGGCTTGATCGGTAAGGAGCTTGAGACCGAGCGGTCCGGCCCTCTTGGCCAGTAACTCCTCAACCGTCAGCCCGGCCATGGCGGCTAGTGCTCCTCGACCTCGAACGCTTCGGCCTCTACCACGCTCACAGACCCCTCACCGTCGCGGCGAGCGATCTTCACGGTTCCATCCTGAGCGTCGACAAAGACGAGCACTTCTTCGCCCGACGTTTCGAGCCGCGCGATCGCCTCGCGGCTCGAGATCCGATCCCAGTCGGGGGGCGCCACGGTTGGGTCGTGTGCGACATCTCCCTCGATGCGGTCTCGAAAGAGCTGCTCTCGCTCGACACGCGTGAGCGATCGTCGCGTCAGTTTCGATTTATGTCGCTTAAGCTGCCGGCGCAGTTTGCCGATCGTTCCATCGATGGCCGTCCGCCAGTCAGCGGCTTCAGTCCTGGCAAAATGGGTATCGTTCGAGGTGTGAAGTCGAACTTCCGCTATATGTCGATGATTCTCTTGGTGAAGGACGATATCCGCCTCGACCAATCTGTCGAAATACTTTGACAGGCCGGCGACCCCATCTTCGGTGTGCGCCCGAAGTGGATCGGGTACGTCGCCGTGACGAACGCTGAGCGTGACCTTCATTTAGAGGCGCTCCTTCCGCTGGAAAGATCGCGCGATCGGTGGGCAAAGGTGTTGTCTGAGCGATTATACGCGTTTGCGATAGCGTGAGGAAAGGATCCCGAGCTGGTCCCGGTACTTCTGAACCGTCCGACGAGCGATGTTGACGCCCTCGCCATGGAGTAGCTCCACGATTTGCTGATCTGTCAATGGCTTGCGCGGGTCTTCTTCGTCGATCATCTCCGAGATTCGAGCTTTGACGCCGCGCGCCGAGACGCTCTCACCCTCCTCTGTCGAGAGCCCGCTCGAAAAGAAGAACTTCAACCGGAACACGCCGCGTGGTGACTGCACAAATTTCTCATTTGTCACCCGGCTCACGGTCGACTCATGCATGCCGATCTCGTCGGCAACTTCCTTCAGGGTCAGCGGCCTAAGGAACCGAATGCCCCCATCAAAGAACTCTCGCTGACGATCGAGAATCACGTACATCACCTTGAGCATCGTCTGACGACGTTGTTCGATCGCCTGAATAATCCAATTCGCGCTATTCAGTTTGCTCTGGGCGAACTCCTTCGCCCGTCCCTTGAACTCACCGTTTCGAGCTAATTGCTGGTAGGTATTGCTTATCCTGAGCCGCGGGAGATTCCCGTCGTTCAGAGTTACCACAAACTCGCCATCTACTTCTTCAACCACGATGTCTGGTGTAACGTAGTTGGGTGGTAGATCGACATACTTGCGACCCGGCTTTGGGTCCAGCATCGCAATTTCATCCGCGGCATCCTGCACCTCAACGGCGGTGATGCCCAACGCCCGCGCAATGTCGTGGTATTTGTGTGTGGACAACTCCTCGAAGTACAGGTCCACTATGCGGTAGGCGAGACTGTCCGCGCCCATGCGATCGGCGAGCTGCAACAGCAAGCACTCTCGCAAGTCGCGCGCACCTACACCAGTCGGGTCGAAATTCTGTACTCTCTTTAGCGCGTGCTCTACCTGATCGATCGGGACGGAGATGGACTCAGCGATGTCTTCCAGCGGGCAAGTTAAGAACCCATCCTCGTTGATGTTGCCAATAATCTCCTCGGCGATCCGCACTTCTCCATCAGCGTAGCCGTTGCTCTGGTGGAGCTGCTGAAGAAGGTGGCTCCACAGATCAACCGTGGTCTGCGGAACACGCTCGTATGATTCTATGTCTTCGTAATTTGAGCCGCTGCGGTAACCCGAATCAAAACCGTCGAGGAGCACCTCCTCCCAATCGATCTCGTCTTCTTCCTCTTCTTCGGCTTCCTCGGCTTCTTCTTCTTGGTCGGCAAACTCTTCCTCGGGCTCGCTCATCTCGAGGAATGGATTGGCTGTCAGTTCTTGTTTGAGGTGCTGTTCGAGCTCGAGGAGGGGCAAATACAACAAATCCATCGCCTGATATAGGCGTGGATTCATTCTCATCTCTTGCTTCTGGCTTATAGCCAGCTGTTGTTTCAGTGCCATCTACGCCCACGGGGTAGAGGTCAATGATCGATGGCGCACGAAACGGATAAGCGCATCCATCGGTTGCATGAACCGTGCCAAGAACGATTGTACCAGGAGAGACCTGCAAATTCAACCCGAGCCAGGACTTTCGACCCCTGGTGGGGGCTGCGAACGTCGAACGGCCGCCGGCTAGAGCCGGAAATCCTCCCCCAGGTAGAGCCGTCTCGCCTGGGGGTCGTTGATCAGCGTCTGAGCGTCACCGGACTTCAGGATTCGACCGTCGTAAAGGAGATACGCCCGATCGGTGATCTCGAGCGTTTCTCGAACGTTGTGATCGGTGATCAGGATCCCCAACCCCCGGTCGCGCAGCGTGGAGACGATCCCTTGGAGATCATCCACGGCGATCGGATCGACACCGGCGAACGGCTCATCGAGCAACATGTAGCGAGGCCGAGTGACCAGAGCGCGTGTGATCTCGAGTCGGCGCCGCTCACCGCCCGAGAGCGAGTAGGCGCGGGTCCCCCTGACGCGTCGCAAACCCAACTCATCGAGCAAGACTTCGAGTCGCTGGAGTTGCTCCTCGCGGGAGAGATCGCACGTTTCGAGAATCGCCCGAATATTCTCTTCGACTGTCAACTGCCGAAACACCGATGGTTCCTGTGACAGGTAGCCGATTCCCAGCCTGGCCCGCCGGTACATCGGCTTCTCGGTAATCTCCTCGCCATCGAGGAAGATCCGGCCCTGGGAGTGCTTGATCAACCCAACGATCATGTAGAAGGTGGTCGTCTTTCCAGCTCCATTGGGCCCCAACAAGCCCACGACTTCACCCGGATGGACCTCGAGTGTGACATCGTCGACAACCTTTCGCTTGCCATAGCGCTTGGAGAGATTCTGAGCCCTGAGAAGCGAGTTGGCTCGGGGTTCGACGCTCGGCAGAACTGACGCGCTTTCGCCTGGCGCACGACCCGCGACTTTGGATGTTCGTTCGCTCAACCGCGTCTCCAATCACCCCAACGTCGGCGTGTCGCTCGGATCAATCCGAGCGTTACGGAGAGGTCCGGAAGTGGAATCGGTTCGCTGGGCCGCCGCTCGACACCGCCCACGCGCACATCTTCGCTACGGAAGAGCCCTCGGTGACCCCCGCTCGCCACGACTTGCTCCAACGTATCGCCGCGGAAGTTGAGCCGCAGCCGTTCACCGAGCAGATAGTTGATGCTCCAGGTCTCGATCACGCCGGGCGAAGACTCCCGTGTGTAGTTGAGGCTCCGCGCTCTCCCCTCTGCTACCAACCAGTCAATCCCATCGTCCTCGAACGCAATGTAGATGCTGTCACCCTCGAGAAACGACGTATCGCTGACATGCTCGAAAGCGGCTGGAACCGCGTCCGGGATAGTATCTGTCTTGTCGATCGCCCGCGCCTCCGCGAGCGCGACCAGCGATTCGATGTCGTTCTCGGTCATATGAATGTCGATTCTATCGGCGCGCAGAAAGGTTTCCTCCGTCTCGACCTGGGGACTGATTCGCAGGGCGACACGCTCCATGTTGTCGTCGTAGATCAGGCTGTCGGCTAACGCTGTCAAATCGCTACGCTCGATCAACACTCGCCGCACCGCAACAACGGTCGAGCCCAGGGAATCGCTGCGAAACCGCATCTCGTCCGCGTAGACGTCAAACGGTTCGCCCTGAGCCGTCGAATCGCTGCCGAGCAATGTGCCGTGCGGGCGGGGTCGAGCGATGATCAACTCATCATCACGAAAGTAGTGAACCGTATCGGCCACCACCTGGGAGCCGCTGTCCCGATCGATCATCTGAACGTTCCCCGTCGCGATGGCGACGTTCGTCAGTTCCTCGTAAACCACTTGATCCGCGAAGATCTCCGTGGTCTGATCCCAAAAACGGACATTGCGTTGGAAATCGGCGATCCCTGATTGGCGATAGATGGTAGCCAACTGGCTGCGCATTCTCACTGGTCCGCGATGCGCACGGACATTCCCCTCGAGGAAGTACGTCAGAGAGTCACCCTCCTCCACCCGACGGATGACGTTGGCGTGGTCGATCACCACCGGGTCGTCCTCCTGGGCCGTCACCGGCACCGCGTGAGCGATCAGCAAGAAGAGCAGGCGTGGCCACCAGGCCCGGAGGACGATCGTCCACCGATTTCTAGCTGGAGTCACCGGGGGCGGCTGACGAGCCGTCAATCGCAGGGCTGGGTGCGGACTCGGTCTGGGCAGCCGAGTCCGGGGGCGGGGGGTTCGACTTTGGCCCGAGCTCCGGTTCGGACCGCAACACCGCCGACCCGCCACGTATCCGGACCTCTTTCAAAGCGGGGTCGGACTCGACACCGCGTCCACGAATGACATTTCCGCGTTGATTGATCTCGGTCTGGACTTCGCTGTAGATGCGGTTGTCCTGAGGATCGTAGTAGAGCTCCTCCGTCTTTATCGTCGAGTCCCTACCGCGGACGAAGACGTTTCCCCGTGCGATCATTCTACGGCTCGACTGATCCATCTCGCCGGTTTGAGCGGTCAACAACGATACAAAAGCACCGGTTTCGTCGTAGAACTCGACTTGGACCGTATCTCCAAAGACCTTGCCGGTCTGGTTGTAGAAGTAAAGCTGCTCAGCGGTCAGCAGCGCCTTTTTGACCCCCTGCTCAGTAATCAAGTGCTCGCCGTTCTCGACCACCTGATCAGGCGTCGGCAGATCCGGCCTACCGATCGGTGGGTCAACCGTTTGGACCTCTGCCTCCTCGTTACACGCGAAGAAGAGCAGCACCACGGTGATCAAACCGAGACGTCGCAACCCGATAATCAAACCACACCCGCTCGCATGCAATCGTGGAGATGCACGATCCCGACCAAGCGCTGCTCGTCGTCGACCACCGGCATCGCGACAATTCCAAAGTTCTCCATTTGGTTGACCGCCGCCGCCGCTAGTGCGTCGGCCCGGGTGATCTGCGGGCTCCGAGTCATTACGTCTTCAACAGGTATCGCAAAAACCTGGTCGGTCTTCTCCATAAGCCGCATCAGGTCCCCGTTGGTCACCACCCCAACCACGCGATCCGCGTCATCCACAACCGGCACCGTACCCCGCTTGTGAGCCATCTCCAGGATCGCTTCGCGCATCGTTGCGCTCCTCGGAACGCGGGGACACTCATCCCCGACCGTCATGACTTCGGCGACGGTCAGCAGGAGTCGCTTCCCCAGTCCCCCACCGGGATGAAACTGGGCAAACTCCTCGGGTCGGAAATCGCGTCGCGTGAGCAGCGCCATCGCCAGCGCGTCACCAAACGCGATCATAGCGGTGGTCGATGCTGTGGGAGTCAGGTCATGAGGGCAGGCCTCTTGATCGACTGAGCAATCGAGCACCACGTCCGCATGCCTTCCCAGTGTCGAGTCTGGGCATCCAACCAGCGCAATCAGCGGCAGGTCGAAGCGCTTGAATACGCTCAGCAGGTCGAACAACTCGCTGGTTTCACCGCTCTTCGACAGCGCAATAACGACATCGCCACACATCGCCACACCCGAGTCACCGTGAACGCCCTCGGCAGGATGTACGAAGATGGACGGGGTTCCGGTCGAGGTCAGCGTGGCAGCGATCTTCCTACCGACGAGCCCACTCTTCCCGATCCCGGTGATGATCGCTCGTCCACGACACGCATGCAGCGTCTCGACTGCGTCGACAAACGACGGGCCGAGCCGCGTCTCAAGTGCGGCGATCGCCGCCGATTCGACGGCCAGCGTCTCGCGTGCGCGAGCCAGCCACTCGACGGGACCGGCCTCAGTCGTCGTCTTGTCCTGGGTTACCCGCATCAATCCCTACTCTTCGGAAAAGCTCTTCGCGATAGAGACGAGTCGCCTCCTCCAAACGATCGGTTCTCGACAGCAACCACTCGACCGCCTCCCGCACGGCGCCGTCCCCCCCGGATCGCTCGGTCACGTGAGCCGCTCGTCTTTGGACCGCGGTCACTGCGTTGGCCGGCGCCACGGCAACTCCCACAGCGTCAAACACCGGCAAGTCAATGAGATCGTCTCCCATGTAGAGCACCTCGTGGAGCCCAAGTCCGAGGTCCAGGGCCCAGGAACCGAGCCGATCCCGTTTATCGCGCACCCCCTGATACACCGCACGAATGCCGAGTTCCTCGGCTCGCCGACGGGTCGCGCCCGACTCGCGGCCGCTGACCAGGGCCAACTCGTAACCTAACAGGCGGCACCAATAGATCCCGGTCCCATCTTGGACGGAGAACCGCTTCATCTCCTCACCCGATGCGCTGATGTAAACCGTCCCGTCGGTCAATACCCCATCCACGTCGAACGCGAGAGCCCGGATCCGTCCCAGATCTGCGCTCACGCTGGCACCCCCGGCCGCGACACTTCGTGTAGCGCTAGGAGCGTCTCGATCAGCCCAGCGAACGACTCGAGTGGCCATTGAGACGCCGCGTCGCACTTCGCGGATGCCGGATCGGGGTGCGTTTCCAAAAACACTCCGTCGACACCGGCTGCAACCGCCGCCCGCGCCAACAGCGCTACGAACTCGCGCTCGCCACCAGATTCCCCTTCGGCGGCCGATGGCAGCTGCACTGAATGCGTGGCGTCGAAAACCACCGGCGCCCCAATCGCACGCATGCGGCCAAGCGATCGCATGTCAACCACCAAGTTGTGGTAGCCAAACGTCGTTCCGCGTTCCGTCACGATTACCTGGTCGTTTCCAGCCGCCGTGACTTTCTCGACTGCCAACTTCATATCGTCCGGCGCCAGAAACTGCCCCTTCTTCAGATTTACTGCCCGACCGGTCGCAGCAACCGCCCGGATCAAGAACGTTTGCCTGGACAGGAACGCGGGAACTTGAATCATGTCGGCAACTCGTGCTGTCGGTTCGACCTCTTCGATCGAGTGCACGTCAGTCAACACCGGCAAACCGGTCGTCTGCTTGACTTCGGCCAACAATTCCAAACCCTGCGACAGGCCGGGGCCAACGTACGCCTGGGACGATGATCGATTGGCTTTCAGATACGACGACTTGAAAACCAACGGCAGACTCAGTCGCTCGGCAATCGACTTGAGTTCACGCGCGGTCGCAAGCACCATCTCCCGACTCTCCAACACGTCGGGACCGGCCAAAACAAACAGCCGCCCGTCACCAAGCGAGTGTGGTCCACAGACGACGGGTCGGCATGGCGCCAGGGGTGACGACATCACGTCGTTACTTCTTGCCGCTCGCCTCGCTCGATCGTAGCCGTCTCGCCAGATCCGCGAAGTTCGCGGTGTTCAACAGCTGCGCGCACGAAATCTCGAAACAACGGATGCGGTCGCAACGGTCGCGACTTGACGTCCGGGTGGAACTGACACCCGATGAACCACGGATGACCTGGCAGCTCGATCACCTCGACAAGCCGCCCGTCCGGCGACGTGCCGCTTAGCCTCAGCCCATGCGCGCTCAGAATGTCGCGATACTCGTTGTTGACCTCGTAGCGGTGACGATGTCGCTCGTTTATCTGGTCGGTCTCATAGATCCGGCGTACCAGGCTGCTCTCTTCGAGTGCACATGGATACGCTCCGAGTCGCATCGTTCCACCCTTGTCTTCGATATCTACCTGGTCGGGCATCAGGGCTATGACTGCGTGGTCTGCATCCGGGTCGAACTCCGACGACGTCGCACCGTCAAGTTCACAGACGTGCCGGGCAAACTCGATCGTTGCACACTGCATACCGAGGCAAATACCAAAAAACGGCATTTGGGTTCGCCGAGCATACTCGATCGCCCGAATCATCCCCTCGATCGCACGTTCTCCGAATCCAGGCGGTACGAGCAACCCGTCGACGTCACCCAACTTCGATTCCGCGTTATCGGCAGTCACTTCCTCGGCGTTGACCCACCGAACCCGCACCTCGACATCGTTCGCTATCCCGCCATGAACGAGGGCTTCCTCGATCGACTTGTAGGAGTCGCGCAAGTCCACGTATTTGCCACAGATCGCGATCTTGAGCTCGGCCTCGGTGTGGTAAATCTGATCGACCATACGTCGCCAATCGTCAAGGTCCGGTTCAGGCCGATCGAGACCCAACCGGTCGACCACCAATCGATCGACCCCGTACTCATGAAGCGCTAGCGGGGCCTGATAGATCGAGGCCACGTCGCGAGCCGGGATCACCGCCTCGACGGAGACATTGCAGAACAAGGCTATCTTGCGTCGCATCTCAGTCGTTAGCGGCGCGTCGCAGCGCGCCAGCAGAATGTCGGGTTGGATACCGATCGCCCGGAGCTCGCGCACCGAATGTTGGGTCGGCTTGGTCTTTAGCTCCTCAGCGGCTTTGATGTATGGCACCAGGGTGACGTGAACGAAACACACGTTTTGCGGCCCGGCCTCGAGCCGAAACTGGCGAATCGCCTCCAGGAACGGTTGGCTCTCGATGTCGCCCACGGTGCCACCGATCTCGGTTATTACCACATCGATGTCCGGCTCTTGCTCGGGCAACCGGGTGATCGCT
>JBDHIC010000010.1:0-28633 GCA_039589035.1 Gemmatimonadota bacterium
GGGATAGGTCCTCAGACCGAAACCGGGGATCGTGCCGTCCCACCTAACGTCCACTGACCGACCGTCACCATTGTATGTGGCCGCGTCGATCGCTTTCTTAGTCAGGCCCGCTATCAGATGTCCTGAAAAGTACGTTAAGAGTACGCAGAGTACGTGCTAGACCGTAGTAGTTAGTCTACGTACATGTAGCGGGAACGTCAACGACGACAGGCGATTATGAGGACTCGTGGTGGGCTTATGAAAAACGAAGGGTCCAGGAGAAACCTGAACCCCATTCAGGTGCGCTACCGGACTGCGCCACGCCCCGACGCTGAGTAATCTACGCTGGCCACTTCGTGCGTCCAAGCAGCCGCGTGGGAATCAAGCGACAGCGATTTCGCCTCGTTTCGAGATCTCCTGCATTACGATTTCATAGTGCAGCCCTTTGATGGCGAGCTCGAACGCCTTGACGAGGTAAGCGCCTGGGAAGCGATGGACGCGGCGGTGACGGACGGAGAACTCGCGCCCCCAGCGGTACAACGAGCGCACGTCCTCGGCGGTCGGCGACCGAGCTTCGATCTGCTCTCTCAGCCGCGCCACCCACGCATTGACCTCGTCGAGCTTGCGGTTGGGGTCTGAGCGAACGACCGCTTCGTGCGCGCGGTCGATAAGCGCCGTTAGTGACTCAAAGTCGTGATCCGTCAGAGACGCGTGAGCTCTGTCAGCGAACGCTCGCAACTGACGGTTTATCTCCGATGCCGTCCGCCCGGCCTCTCGGAAACGCGCAAAATCGAGTCGCACCGCTTTCCACAACAGACCGAAGTACCGAACCCGTCGTTTGTTCACGACGCCCTGGCGCCACAGTGAGTGAGCCGCCGCCTTGAGGTCCGACCGTCTCAAGAAGCCGCCACGGAAGATGTGTGGATTCAGCCGCTCCAGTAACAGGGCCGCTCGCTGGTACATCTCACCCGGGCTGAACAGTGTCTCCAGCATCGCGTGATACCCCGTCTGCATCTCCTCAGGAGTCATCTTCAGCGGGATGAACTGCACGTCGTCGCTGGTGTTGTTACCCGAGAACTCGGCTTCCCGTAGCCGCCCTTCGCTACGGAGCCGTTCCGTCAGCGGGGTGTGTGGGATCGGCGTCAGCATTCCCGCCATGGCGGTCGGAATCGCGGTCTCCTTGGCGAACGACGCGATCGCCTCCCCCGTCTCGACGGTGTCTTCATCACCACCGAAGATGAAGCCGGCCATGACCTCGATCCCGGCACGCTGGATCCTGGCGACGGTCCCGGCGATGTCGACCTTGACGTTCTGCTGCTTGTTCATCCCTTTGAGAGCGGCCGGATCGGGGTTCTCGATCCCGAGGAACACCTCGTTGAAACCAGCCTGCTGCATCAACGGCAGCAGGTGCGCCAGCTTGGGTGCTCCGAGATCGAGGCTCGCCTGGGTGTAGAACGAGAACGGGTAGTCGTGCTCACGCTGGAACTCGATCATCTCGCGCAGGATCACTTCGATCGCCTGGGGATTGCCGACAAAGTTGTCGTCGACGGTGAAGATTCCACCCCGATACCCGAGGCCGAACAAGATCTCCAGCTCCTCCCGGACGGACTCGAGCGTCTTGGGCCGGGTGAATCCGCCGTTGAACTGAATGATATCGCAGAAGTCGCACCGAAAACGGCACCCCACGGTGGTTTGCATCATCAGCGCGCGATAATCCCGAATGTCGAGGAGATCCCACCGCGGTGGCGGCGTGTACCCCAGCTCCTTGAAGATCGTGCGGTCGTTCAGGATCTTGCGCGAACCCGAAGGCTGGCTGGCGATCGCCTCCGGAATGAGCAACACCGGCCGGCCGTCGGAGTGGCGACGACCCTCGGGGTGATGGAGGATACGGTTGATCGTCTCGACCCACTGACCGCCCTCCCCCCAGACCAGCACGTCGAGACCCCGGTGAAGGATCTCGTCGGATGGCGTCCGGGGTTCGAGCAGATGATCTCGAAAGCTTGACGGATAGGGTCCGCCGATGACCCACGGTGTCTCCAAGCCTTTCGCGGGTCCGCTGATGAGGTCGACGAGCGACGGCTTCTGGACCGACATCGCACTGGTGAACACCGCATCGGCGGCGTCGATCCGCCGGCGTAGATCCGCTTTCGGCACCCGCTCGACGTTGAGATCGATCAAGTCGAATGACCAGTTGTCGGGCATCATCGCGGCGAAGGTGATCAAGCCGAGAGGCGGAAACGCCGCCTTCCGACCGACCATCGACATGATGTGCCGGTAGCTCCAGAAGCTGGCTGGAAACTCCGGCGCGATGAGGAGCCCTTTCTTGGGTTCGTTGCACTCGCTCACCGGCACGCCCGCTATCTGAACCAAAGGTTCGCTCACTCGTTCTCGCTCCAGGCCTTGCGAAGCATCAGCTGCCGCTCGTCGGCGTCGGCTTGAATCTCGAACCCGACCGGCTGTCCTTGATCATCGGTGACCACGTCGATCCCCAACTTTCCGTAGTACTCGCTAATCGGTAGTGGCTCGGCGTGCTGCACGTAGCGCTCGAAGAACTCTAGAATCTCAGGATAGGTCATCGCCGCCACCACGTCGTAGAACCCGCAATCGGGAAACGCCCGACCCTTACCGTAGTACCGCATCAGCTTCTGAAGCAAATCCTGCAGCCCGCTCTCGCCATCGGAGAGATCGAGCAAGAGGATGTCGAGCAGCTCGCCGACCAGCGCTCCCCGCTGGTAGACATTCGGAAACTGGCTCTGCCCTTCTTCGCTGTACGACGTCAGAGATAGCTGCTCGAGGCTGTAGTCGGCCCGAAACTGGCGGTCCTGCTGGATCTTGCCGGCGATGACGTCGAGGTGCTCTTCGATCGTCGTGAGCCCCGATCGCAGCTGCATCGCGTGGGCACCCCACTCGGTGACCCCTTCGTAGAGCCACAAGTGCGCAGACGGGACGGGCTGCTCGAAGTTGAAACGCTCGATGATTTCGCTGTGGATGTTGAGCGGCGTGATGATGTGCAGAAACTCATGCGCCGCGATGTCGGTGATGAATGCACCAGCATGTTCCGAGAACGGGATGTCCGGCAACACGTACTCCGAGCTGTACGAATGCTCCCACGCCCCGGCGGTCTGGCCGGCCCATTCGAAATGAAAGAGAAAGACGTAACGATCGACCGGCAACTCGCCGAGAAACTCACCCGCCGACTCCAGCATCTCGCTCATCGACCCGAGCAGTTGCTCAGATCGAACGCCGCCACTCTTCGAGTACGTGTAGATCTCGACCGCAGCTCCCCCGACCTCCGTGCTGGCGACGGTCAACTCTCCGAGCAGAATCGGCGAATCGACCAGATGGTCGTAGTCGTCGGCCGCAAAGCCGCCGTCATCGGCTCGTTCGAGCGCGGTACCGACCTGCCACCCTTCGGGATACTCAAGATGCACGTGGACCGGAGCGTCCTGGAGACCGGCCGGGAAACCGACCACCGCATGCGGATTGAACAGAACGTGATTCGATTCGATCGATGTCCCCGCCATCGGGTAGATCGGATGCTCCTCGACCGGGTTATCCCACGTCTCGCCGATCGAATACTCGATCGAACGCACCCGCGAGGGGTCTTCAATGCGCCATTGGTTGACGTTTACTTGTTCCGTCGCTAGCGATTCGCCGGCTGCGTCAAACGCCTCGAACGATCGCACAAATCGACCGACATCCATCACCTGGTACGTGCCCGGTGCGGTGGACGCGAACTGGTAGACGTCGTTGTTGGCTCCGAGACCATCGACCGCTAGTCGGACGTGGAACAGGTCTTCGGATGGGTCCCCTAGCTCGATGTTGTACTCGAGCGGCGTGGTCTGACCGAGCGCCGGGACGGCGATCGCAATTAGAACAAGCGCCGTGGATAGCGCTCCGGTGAGCTTGTGTCTCATCTGTTGTACCCTCCTGTACAGCAACTTACGTCATGTCACATGAGATTCAACTTCAATCGGACGACCATGGGGTCTGAGCGCCGGATGGATCGCCAACAAGGTAGCCAGGAACATGATCGGCGTGACCACCAGCGCGGATTCGCGGGCGCCGATCGCGTCGCCGAGCACTCCGGCGGCCAAGACTACCACCGATCCCGCCGCCCAGGCGAGACCCATGACGATGCCCGAATAGAGCGCGGCGCGGTCAGGCCGAATTTCCTGCGCGATGACGACGATCGGCGGCAAGACCGACATATTGACAAAGCCCGCAAGTGCCATCGAGACAAACGCCGCGAGGCTGCCTGCCGGAAACCAAAACGCGAAGAAATGGGTCGGCAACGCAATCAATGTCAGCCCTGCCAGCAGCCAGCGGCGATCGACACGATCGGTCAGATATCCGCCGGTCAGCGCGCCCAAAGCCTGGGCCGCCAGGTATAGCGATAGCGCATACGCACCAGACATCTCCGAGCGCCCCGCATCAGCGTTGACGATCGGCGCCATCGTCAGGAACATGCGCTGGAAGAACGCGGCGATCGCGCTCACGCCGAACAGCAGCCCAAGCGGCCCGCGCAACGATCGAGCCAGCCTGCCCATCGTCAGCGGCGGACCGATCGGGGCGAGGTTGACTTGCGCCGGAAGTACCGGATACAGCACGATCGCCAGGATCAAGATCGGGATGACCGCCACCCACAACCCACGGAAACCGAGCCACGCCACGATCCAGACGGCGATCAGCGGCCCGACGGCATACCCCGCGGTGCCACCAGACGAGAAGACGGCGTGTCGCATGCCACTTCCCCGTCCCCCAGTGACGTGCGCCGCGACGGCGACCGCTGGCGGGTGAAACGCCGCGCTACCGAGCCCTCCGGCCGCGAGGACCAAGAGCAGCACGCCAAACGTCGACGCCCAGCCCATCATCGACAGAAAGATCCCGCTCACGACCGGACCCAATACGATCATCAATCGCCGCCCACGTCGATCGGCAACATGACCGAGCAGCGGCTGCGCCAACGAGGCGGCTATCGACAGCGTCATCGTCGCTCCGGCCGCTGCCGCGATCGACATATCGAGGTTGGCCATGAGGCGCGGCAGTAGCGGGTGCACAAACGCCGTGTAGGCGTCGTTTGCGCCATGGAGAACCGCGACCGCGAGGGCGACCTTCATCGCGCCACGCAGCTGGCTCACGGGTTGGGTCGCGTTTGTCATCTGGCCTTATCCCGGTCGAACGTTGGAGAAGTCCGCAAGCTATCCTCCGCCTGTCAACCGGTCGACAACAATGACGCGAGTCTGTTATCGTCCCTACACGATGGATTTCTTGGGTTTCGACCTCGGACAGTTCGATTTTCAGGGATGGCTCGACTCGGCGTGGGCGTTCGCCGGCCCGCGACTCATCGTTTCCATCGGTCAACTGCTCCTTGTATTCGTTGTTTGGCTCACCGCGCGGTGGATCCTGAAACGGATCGAGCACCGCTTGACGTCCCGCACAAAGACCGACCTCGACGATCTCGTGATCCAACTCATTCGCCGGGTCGTCCTGATATCAATCGTTTTCTGGGGTGGCTGGCGATTGACCCAGATCTGGGAGCTGGGTCACTTGTCGCGCACGATCGGAGCGGTCTGGATCGTGATGCTCTCCCTCCCGATCAGCGCCTTCGTCTCGAGCGCGCTACGGGTTGTTGAAGAGCGAGTCGCGCCAAAAACCGACAGCCGCCTCGACGATACCGCACTGCCACTGCTCAATCGGATCGTGCGGGGACTCGTGGTCGGGCTCGGTATCCTGATCGCGCTGACGTTTCTCGGCATCAACATCACGCCGATCCTGGCTGGCGCCGGCGTCATGGGGCTCGGCGTCTCGCTGGCAGCCAAGGACACCTTATCCAACCTGATCGCCGGGCTGCTCCTGATCATCGACCGCCCGTTTCAGGTCGGCGACCGGATCGAGCTGTGGAACGCCCCGACCGAGACCGGCAGCTGGGGCGACGTGATCGAGATCGGACTCCGGGCGACCAAGATCCGGAACCCCGACAACCTGATCATCGTGGTACCGAACAACGAGATCATGCGCCGCGACATCATCAATTACACCGCGTCTGGACCCCACATCCGACTGCGAATCCCGATCGGGATCGCCTACAACGCCGACGCCGAGAAGGCCAAGGCGTTGATCATCGAAGTCGCCAAATCGACCGATGGCGTCAAACCGACCCCCGAGCCGGTCGTGATCACTCGCAAATTTGGCGAGTCATCGATCGACCTGGAGCTGCGGGTTTGGATTCGCGAGGCACGTGACCGGCGGGCGATCGGCGATGCGATCGGCGACCGAGTAAAGAAGAAGTTCGATGAGCATGGGATCGAGATCCCGTTCCCGCGGCGCGACATCGTGATCCGCGCCGAGGGCAGCGAGCCTACCCTCCCGGCTGAGTAGGCCCGCTTGCCCTCAGACTACCCTAACTAGCTAGGCTGCTTGACCACCCGAATGTAGGGCAGCGGCTGCTCCCAACCGTCCGGGAAACGCTTCTTGGCCTCTTCGTCTGACACGGCCGGCGCGATGATGACGTCACCACCCATCTCCCAGTTGGCCGGTGTCGCGAGCTGCTTCTCCGCCGTTAGCTGGCACGAATCCACCAGCCTCAGGATCTCGGCGAAGTTGCGACCGGTGCTCATCGGGTAGGTGAGGGTGGCCTTTATCTTCTTGTCGGGTCCGATGACGAAAACCGAACGCGCCGTGGCGTTGTCCATCGGCGTGCGTCCCTCGGACGTATCGCCCGAGTCGGCCGGCAACATGTCGTACGCCTTGACGACTTTGAGCTCGGGGTCGCCGATCAGCGGGTAATTAACGGCGTGTCCCTGAGACGCCTCGATGTCCTTCGACCACGCTTCGTGATCGCTGACACCATCGACGCTGATGCCGATGATCTTGCAGTTGCGCCTGTCGAATTCGCTTTTGAGACCGGCAACAGCGCCGAGCTCGGTGGTGCAGACGGGCGTGAAGTCCTTGGGATGCGAGAAGAGGATCGCCCAACTATCACCGATCCACTCGTGGAAATTGATGTTCCCGTCGGTCGTCTCGGCCGTGAAGTCGGGAGCCGTGTCGTTGATTCTCAGTGCCATACCATCCTCCGTTGAAGTTCCAGAAGGTTCGATTCTACTACGCGCTGATTCAGTTGCCCAACCCTTCGGGCTCCAGCTCCACTACTCGCTTGTCGATCTGATCGACGCGCAAAACCCGATGCTGGTTGGTATCGGCCACGTACACCATGTGCCCGGCCGAGGCCAGCCCCATCGGCTCGTCGAGCTGGGCCTCGAACGGCTCGACCGTCTCGACCGTCCGGGTATCGGGCTCCAACACCTTGAGCTTGTGGTTGTACGTATCGGCGATCCACAGTCGGTGGACGCCTTGGCCCCAGGCCAAACCGGCGAACGAGCCCGTCTCGACCAAGGTCGTCACCTCGGAGCCGGGTTTGAACCCGACCGTTCGCACGCCGGACGACTCGGCGTCGGCGAAGAACAGTTGCTCGCCATCCGTCGCTAGTGCCATTGGTTGGGCTAGTGCCGCCGTCCCGGATGGACCGTCGGTGATATGCTCGGTCCCCGATCCGGCATGCGGTACCAACTCCCCCGACTTGAGATCGAGCCGCCAGATCTGGTGCGATCCGGCCATGGCGATAAAGAGATCGTAGTCCCAGAGCAGCACGTCCCACGGCGAGAGCAGCGATGTATCGAGCGCATTGCCGGGTGCGATCGCGTGACCCGCCAGCTCACCGGTGCCGGCCATCGTCGCGACCTCGTCCGAAGCGAGATCGACCATCCGCACGGCGTGGTTTCCGCAATCGGCGACGATCAGCATGTCACCCGAGAGCGCCAACCCTTGAGGCTCGTTGAACCCTGCCTCACCGATCGAGCCATCGGCGAACCCAGCCTCCGTGCCGCCGATCACCTTCTGGACCTCGAACGAATCGCCCACGACGTGACCGAACACGATGCGGTGATTGCCGGTGTCCGATATCGCCAACCGGCCTTCGATGTCGGCCGCCAAACTGCCCGGGAACCGGAGCCCGCTAGATGGTCCCACCTCAGTCGCCCTCGCCCGGTTCGGTGTCACCACGATGAAACGCGTCAACATAATCGACCAATTCCCCGAGATCGCGGGCCAGCGTCTCAAAGGTGTCCTTGACGCGTGCCTCCTCGAGCTCGACCGATAGCTGACCACTGCCCTTGCGCATCTCCGCCAACTGCTGCCGCGCGCCTTCGATAGTGTACTTCTTGTCGTACAACAACTCCTTGACGAGCTGCACCATCTCGATCTCGCGCTTGCGATAGGCGCGGTTGCCGGCCCGGTTCTTGACCGGGGCCAACCCCTTGAACTGGGTTTCCCAATACCGTAGGACGTGTGGTTTTAGACCGGTGATTTCGCACACCTCCCCGATCGAGTAGTACTCCTTCTTTGCAATCGGGTTCAACGCCATCGTTTTACCTCCGCTCGAACTCGGGCTTCAGTTCTCTCGCCATGAGCTCCTCTACCACGACGGGTGGGCTCTTGGCCTCGTACAACATTTCGTAGACGTGATTCGCGATCGGCATCTGGACTTCGGCCCGCAACGCCAGGTCGTGCACCGACCGCGTCGTGCGCACTCCTTCGGCGACCATCCTCATGTCGGCCAGGATCTCCTCCAGGGTCTCGCCACGACCGAGCCGCACACCGACGGTACGGTTGCGAGACAACTCACCGGTGCAGGTAAGCACCAGGTCACCCAGACCGGCCAACCCCATGAACGTCAGGCGCTCCCCACCCAACACCATGCCGAGCCGTGAGATCTCAGCCAGACCACGCGTGATGAGCGCCGCGCGGGCGTTGTGACCATACTCGAGACCGTCCGCGATACCGGTCGCGATGGCGACGATGTTCTTGACCGCTCCACCCAACTCGACCCCGATCACGTCGCCGGACGTGTAGACTCGAAAGCGGGGGCCAGCGAACGCCTCACACGCCGTCTCCGCTACCATCGGGTCGTCAGCGGCTAGCGTCACCGCGGTCGGATAACCCCGACACACCTCCTCGGCGAACGACGGACCCGACAAGACCGACACTCGGGCCGCGGATCCCAGGACCTCGCCCAACACCTCTGTCATCCTCTTCAGTGTCTCGTTCTCGATCCCCTTCGAAGTCGACACGATGATCGCCTGATCGGCGATGTGCGGTGCGGCCTCGGTCATGACCTCGCGCACCGCGTGGCTCGGCATGGCCGACACCACCAACTCGGCGCCACTGACCGCATGCTCCAGATCGTTTGTCGGCTCGATATCGGAACTCAACTCGTGGTGCGATAGATACCGCGGGTTGCGACCGGCATCGCGGATCGCCGCCACCAGCTCCGGATCGCGGGCCCACAGCCGGACGTCGTGACCGTTCCGCGCCAAGAGATCCGACAGCGCCGTTCCCCACGAGCCGGCACCGACCACACCGATCGTCCGTCGATCGCTCACGCCGCCCCCGCCCCAGTTGAACCGCTGCGCCGGATCTGCTTCTCCTCGCCGCGTTTTAATCGTCTGATGTTCTCACGATGGGTCCAGAAGACGAACACCGCCAGCAACGTGGTCAGGGTCAGTAGCGGCCAGCTCGCGGGTAATCCTCTCGCGTACAGGATCCACACGGCGATCAACAACACCAATGCGGCACACAGCGACGCCAACGAAACGATTCGGCGCCACCCGACCACGGTGATCCAGGCCACCGCGGCCAACC
Organism: Gemmatimonadota bacterium; assembly: GCA_039589035.1. GTDB lineage: Bacteria > Gemmatimonadota > Gemmatimonadetes > JACCXV01 > JAHWKZ01 > CAMYLR01. Next base: position 9,679 of record JBDHIC010000010.1, read on the forward strand.
CGGTCGCCAACGGAGCCAAAGCCAAGAACACACCCGCCGCTGTACCGATCCCCTTGCCGCCCTTGAACGCCAGGAAGATCGAGAACACATGTCCGGCCACCGCTGCGACACCCACCAGGACGGCGAAGGTGCTGGGCTCGATCCCGCTGGCGAACCATCGCGGCAAGTACCAAACCGGCAGAAAACCCTTGGCCACATCAACTACGAGCACGACCAGCGCCGGTCCCACGCCGAGATTCCGGTACACGTTGGTCGCGCCGTAGTTGCCGCTACCGACCTTTGACAGGTCGACGCCACGCACCCGGCCGGCCAGAAACGCGGTAGGAAACGAGCCCGCCAGGTACGCCAACGCGATCCCCCCGATCGCGCTCATCGTGCCTCGTCGTCAGCGGTGGCGCCGACCCTAGCCCGGGATTTCGACGTCGCCTTCCGGAAGAAGATCTTTAGCGGCACGCCGACAAACCCGAACGCGTCTCGGACCTGGTGCTCGATGTAGCGTCGATAGTGTTCTGGAATCGCCGCCGGGTCGTTCGAGTAGAAGAGGATCAACGGCGGCCCGGTCTCGACCTGATGACCGTACAAAATTCGGACGACGCGGCCGGGGCGCCGACCCTTTGACTGCGGCGGCTGGACCCTCGCCGTCGCCGCATGGAGCACGCGATTAAGGTCCGGCGTGGGGATCTTCTTGTGCCATTCGTCGGCTACGCGGATCGCTTCATCGAGGGTCCGGCGAACCCGCTGCCCGGTCAGCGCGCTCAACGTCACGATCGGCGCGTAAGCCAAACGCGGCGCCTGCTCGCAAAACGCCTTCTCGTACTCGCCGGCGGTGCGCTCGTCCTTCTCGACCAGATCCCACTTGTTCGCGCACACGACGATGCCTCGGCGCCGCCCCTCGACCAGGTTCAAGATACGCATGTCCTGGCGCGATAACGTGTCGGTGGCGTCGAGCATGACGACCGCCACCTGTACTCGATTCAGACTCCGCACCGCACGCAGGTACGTGTAGTACTCTAGCCCCACCTCGAGCGCGGCGTGGCGACGGATCCCGGCGGTATCGACCAACCGGATCTGCCGTCCGTCGTACTTCATCGTCGTGTCGATGGCGTCGCGCGTGGTGCCCGCCTCCGGCGATACGATGAACCGCTCTTCACCGAGTAGCCGATTGAGAAACGATGATTTGCCGACGTTGGGCTTTCCCAAGACGGCGATCGCGATCTCGTCGCGGTCGAGCCTCTCTTCACCGGACTTTGGTGGCAACGCATCAACGATCGCATCCAACAAATCACCTGAGCCCATCCCCGATAGCGCCGAGACCGCACGAGGATCACCCAAGCCGAGCTCGAAGAACTCGTACGCGAGGTCGTGCTGGCGCGTGCCGTCGATTTTGTTGACGGCCAGAATTGCCGGCCGTCCGCTCTCCCGGAGCATGATCGCCGCGTCCCGATCGGTCGCCGCGATGCCGGCCTGCGCGTCAACCACCAGCAAGCACACGTCGGCCTCTTCGATCGCGGCCTGGATCTGAGCGTTGACTTCGCGCTCCATCCCCTCCTGGCTCTCGGGGACCAGGCCGCCCCCGCGTCACCCCCGGTTGATCGTCGACGATCGCCATCTTCCCGCCGAGGAAGCGATTGAAGAGGGTCGACTTGCCGACGTTCGGGCGACCGACGATGGCGACTACAGGGAGACTCATGCCACGTCCTCGTCATGAACCGCGTCGGCTTGTCGGTAGTAGACCGACTTCTGGTAGGCGGCAAAAGTATTCTCGATCAACAGCTTGATCAGTACCGCCAGCGGAATCGCCAGCAACAACCCGGTCAGACCGAAGAACGAACCGAACGCGATGATCGCCAGCATCACCCATACCGGATGCAAACCGACTCGGTCACCGACGATCTTGGGCGACAGGAAGTAACCGTCGAATGCCTGCACCACCAGGAACACGCCGGCCACCTTGAGGAGCGAGATCCAGATCGGCACCGTCACCAGAGCGATAAACAGCGCCGGGATCAAGCTCACCACCAGCCCCAGGTACGGCACGATGTTGAATACCCCGGCGATCACGCCCAACAGAACGGCGTTCGGAAAACCGACGATCCAGAACCCGATCCCAGTCGCCAAGCCGACAAACAGCGCAACCAATAACTGACCGCGCAAATACTCGCCCAGCAGCTCGTCGTAGGTTTCGAGAAACGAAAGTTACCCACCGCTCGATGCTGTGGAAGTCGCGCAGCAGGTAGAACGTCAGCACCGGCGTCAAGACGATATAGCCCAGGATCGTAAACGCAGTCTGAACACCGCGGCCGAGACCGATCGCTGCACCCCAAGACGGTTGTAGCGAGCGGATTTGCTCGCTGATGAACGCCATCACGTCGCGACTCTCGATCTCCAGCGCGCGCTCGAACTGGATGTCGCGGATCAGCGGCAGCGGGCTGTCGGCAAACGCCTGGATCTGTGCTTCGTACCACCGCTGCAACCCGGCCAGCATCTCCGGGAGGTCTTCCAGGAACTGACGCCCCTGTTCAAAGACCATTGGGATGACCAGTACCAGCGACAGCCCGACCACAAGACCCGCCAGGCCCACCACTATCACTGCCCCCCACATGCGGCTCACGTTCTGACGCTCCAACCGGTCAACGAGCGGATCGGCCACGTAGGCTAGGATCAGACCCAAAACGAACGGCGCTAAAAACGAGCCCGCGACGTGAACCAGCCACAGGGCAGTCAGCGTCCCAAGGGCGATCACCAATCGTCGGTACGCTTCGGTCCCGAACAGCGGCGTCAACAGGTAGACCAGCACCAAGAACAGGACGATCGGCGACAGCACCGGGCGGATCGACCACACGAAAAATGCCAGCAGCAGGGCCCACGCGATGATCATCGTTGGGCGTCGTTGTTCCATCGAAACCGCTTCCGAAGAGTCCGGCTAACCGCCTTTAGTCACAACAGATAGGAAGGCCAAGCTCAGATTGAGCTTGAAGGCAGGAGTTTAGAGGCTGCGGCGCCGGGGCGTCAAGCGCCGCACGCCGACTCTCATCGAGCAATCCTCCTCATAGACGCTACTCGCTGTCGGTGGTTCTGTCGCGAATCTCTTCGAGTAGCGCTCGCGCATTGGGATCCCCAGGCCGCAGCGCCACCAACTCCTCGGCATATCGTATCGCCTTGGCCCGCGATCCCACCTCATGATGGAGCGTCGCCAGACCCGCCAGCACGTCGAGATCGTTGGGGTGCGATCGACGCGCGCTCTCCAGCGTCGTCAACGCTCGGTCAGTATCACCGGCGGAGTAGAGAGCGACAGCAAGAACATACGCGTAGCGCGCTTGATCGGGTCTCAATCTGGCCGCCATTTCTAGCTCATCGACCGCCTCCGTTTGTCGGTTCTGTCCCACCAGCAACAATCCGAGTGAGTGATGCAAATCGCCGCTGTCCGGCGATTCCGTGAGCCCCTCTCGAAGCAATGCCTCACCCTCGTCTTCGCGACCGATCAACAGATAGAGATCGGCCAAGTTGACGTAGGCGGGCACGAAACCCGGGTCGATCGCGAGGGATGTCCTTAACGACGCTTCCGCACGCTTGAACTCCTCCGTGAACGCGAACAACAAGCCGATGTTCAGGTGTGACTCGGGGCGCTCGCCATTGACGAGTTGGGCCGCGATGTAATCGGCCTTGGCTTTTTCGAACGCTTCTCGCTGCTCCGGCGAGAAGAGGTCCTTGGGAACAACCGACAGAACGCGAGCCGCGATGACGCGAACACCAAAGACGGGATCCCGGAGCGCAAACTGCGCCATGTCGAGCCGCACGTCGGGATCGACCAGCTCGAGCGCAGAGACCGCCGCCGCGCGGACCATCGGATCTCCGTCACCGAGGCCACGCTGAATCGTCGGGGCAGCCCCCGGACCGGCGTACGGCCGCAACAGCGACAAAGCGGTGGCACGAACGATGTTGGTCGCCCGGTCGTCGTCGGCGATCTGCACCAGTGCGGGGCCCGCGTCGGGGCGGCCCTCCCGCGCAGCACGAAATACTTCTCCGTAGTGCGGTGTGGTCGAGCGCGGACCGTACCAATCCTCCACCGCTTGAACCGCCCACATAGCGTTTCGATCGGTGTGGCATGCCGTACAGGCGTTCGGCGCGCCGAGCTTTAGCGTTAGATCCGGTCGCGGGACCCGCAAGCTATGATCCCGTCGCGGGTCGACGACCATGTAGTTCTGGCTCGGCATATGACACTCGACACACGACGCGCCAGTGGATTCAATCGAATGAAAGTGGTGGTCGGGCGTGTCGAACTTGGCCGCTAGGTGACAGGTCAAACAGAGCTGATTACCAGGCGCACGCACCGCCAGCGAGTGCGGCTCGTGACAGTCGCTGCAGGTAACACCCGCACGGTACATCGTGCTCTGGAGAAACGACCCGTAGACGTAGACCTCGTCCAGAATCTGACCGTCGTCGTGGTAGAGTCCCTCCTCCAAAACGACCGGCAGATGGGTTTCCATGAGTGGCTGACCGTATTCGTACTCGTCGCGGATCACGGCCCGCCGACTGTGACATCGAGCACAGGCATCGACCTCGGTTCCGCTTGTCGAGGCCTGGAATTCGATCAGCAAGCCGGTGTCACCGTCGTCGCGGCCCGACTCTGCCCACGCGACGTGACGCGACCCCGGGCCGTGGCACGACTCGCACGCCACGTCGATCTCAGCCCACGTTGTGTCGTACTGATCGTTCCCCAGATCGTAGTTCTTGCGCAGATCGGTCGAGTGACACTCGGCACACATGTAGTTCCAGTTCTGGTTCGGCCCGGTCCAGTGGAGCTCGTCCTGGTGATCGATCCGCTCGTCGGGGTAGAGGTGATACCAGCGTTGACCCCCTTGGCCCGCCGGTCGCGCGTCCCAGGCGATGCTCAGCGCCTGGTATCTCCCGCCGGGAAACTCGATCAAGTACTGCTGTAGAGGATCGACCCCAAACGTATACGTGACTTCATATTCGCGAAGCTCGCCATCCGGGCCATCGGTGAGGACGAAGTACTTCCCGTCGCGGGTGGTAAACGTCGATGTGACGCCGTAATTCGCGAACGACGCGTCATCGAAATTCCCGAGCACCGTCGTCGAATCCGCGACCTGCATCGCCAGATCGTGATCCGAGCCGCGCCACAAGGAATCTTGAACCGCGTGGCAACCGACACACGTCTCCCGTCCCACAAACGACGCTTCTGGGTCGCCATACGAATCGGATGATCGGCACGCGATTAGAACGAGTACGACCGACCACGGGATAAGGAGGAACCCCCTGGCACGTGGCTTGAGCATCCCGGCATCCACCCTAGCGCCAAATGTCGAGTGGTTGCCCGTCGATGTCGGTTCGCACCCTGGCTTCTCGACGAGTGAAACCCAACAGTCCCCCCAGCCGCGGCACCTCCCACGTAATCCGATCGGGTGGCTCCATGCCATACAACTCGAGAATCGAGGGGTAAATGTCAACGGTGCGTGGCATCCGACCGTTCTCGAACAGCCACTCGGCTTTTTCGACGTCGAGCTTGGGCCCATGGATCAAGAGCGGCACGACGATGTGCTCCCGGCGAAGCGCACCATGCAGCCCTTCTTGCATTTGGTCCCACGGTTCGTATCCGGGCGCTGCATCAACTATGACGTCGCCTGAGTTCGGTCCGCCCAGGAGCTGCACGATCTGAACAATCCCATCCGGAAACTCGGACTCGCGCGTCGCTGCTGCCCAATCGTCACCACTGTAGAAGAGCCCCCCACCCACCATCGCCCGCGTACTCTTAAACGATGCGTAGCCCAGCGGATCCACCCCCATCTCGACGGCGTACGAGTATTCCGGTTTTACACTATTGTCACGTCGAACGCGAACCACCGCCTCGCCCGAGCGGGAAAAAATGTGGTACTCAAGCCGGCTCCGATCCGGTGCATAGACGTGTGAGACCTGAGGATACGCCAGGAGTGCTTGAACAAGATCGACCGGCTCTCGGTCGCTAGCACCGATCTCTATCACCGGGTACGCGCGAAGCTCCTGATATGACGGCCGCGCCGTCCAATCTTCGAGCGGCGCGCCAGGCTGTCGCAAGTACAGTTGCACGTTGCCATTACCTGAGACAGCTCCTATTCCAGCCCACTGATGATGGGAACCCTCGCGCCAACGATCGATCTCACGACTCGTCCCTCCCATCATATTCAAGTAGGAATCGTGAATCGGGATACCGGTGTCCTCCGATAGGCGCCGAATAACGTTAGAGTGTGCATCCGGTGCGTCACGTACTGTGCTCGTGCCATGATCAGAGGTCACGATAATCGTGAGGTCATCAAGCCTACCACGCTGCCGAAACACGTAACCGATTGCACCCAGGATCTCGTCCGCCTGGCGCAGCGCCAAGGCGTACTCATCCCCGACGCCGTAATGATGCGACGTGTCGTCGGGCAACCGCAGTGAGATCATCGAGAACTTCGGCGCGTGGCCTAGCTTGCGTGCCGACCACCGCCTCTCGCGAACCACTCGTTCGAGGCTTGCCAGGCCGAAGAACTCCTCGACTAACAATCGCCCTCGGCCCCTACGACCCCATGGAAAGAGTTCGCCCTCAAACTGGGCGATGTCGGCGAACCGCTTGGTGCTGAAGTCGGGGCTCAAGTAGTTCAAAAACGAAAGCAGATTCTGAAGATCGTTATCGTTCACGCGCCCGAGGCCGTACATACCGATTGCCCCCGGCAAGCTGAAGTAGTTCTCGTGAAGAGGTCGGATGACAGATCCGTCATCACGCCACCCGCGCCGCGTTACGAATCCGGCCTGGTTGAACGTCTCTTCGCGCCCGAGGACCTCGAAGATCATCGGAAACTCCGTGGTCAGATCCTCACTGATCTCTTTCGTATGCCGGCCGATGTAGGCTCGGAACGACTTCTCACTCCGCAGATACTGACGGATCCCGGACAGCTGCGACTTGCCCGGAAACAGCCCCATCAAGAACGGCGCGTAGGCTGGACCCGTGGTGCTCGGCCAAACAGAAGTTGCCGCCGTGTACACGCCGCGTTTGACACCGTTTGAATCGGGCGCCAGTAGCCGTCCCAGATACGGGAGCTCACCGGACTCAAGCATTGACCTGAATACCGTCTCGCTGGCTCCATCGAGAATGACGAGAACGACCGGATCTCTTACGGGCTGCCGTTCAGGATCAGAGGATGTCGCCAGGATGAAAACAAGAGCGGCCAGGACCGGCGCCGCCAGCCAAGTCAGTTTTCCGTGTCTCAATCTCTAGCGCCGGCTACCGTACGGCCGACCAAGTACGCTACCAACCCGACAAGAAACAGCTGTCCGGTGATCGCCTCGACCGTAGCCATCGTCTGTACTAGCGGCCGCGCCGGCGTCACGTCGCCGTATCCAAGAGTCGTCAGCGTCACGTAGCTGAAGTAGACGAACTGCCGTCCCAGGTCACTGCCGTAGTCAAGCCCATTGAAGGAACCTGCAGCCAGTCGCTCCACCATACCATACGCGATCGCCCAAACCATTCCGACGATGATGTAGACGCACAGAGATGCGCTGACTGCGGCTGCGGTGATCCTGCGATAGGTCAGAACGTGAACCAAGAAGACCACCGCCACAAAGAGAAACGACGCCACCGCCAACCCATCCCTCCACAACGCCCCAGCTGGGGGCAGCGGTGCGATCACTCGAAGAACGACTGTCGGGAGCATTAACGCCAGCCCAGACGCAAACAGTGCCTTCCTGTGCCGAACGGTGAGCAACGAGCCGACAAAGATCGCACCCCACAGCAGCGCGATGGGCCTAACGCCCAAGACCGTCTGGCTAATCACTGGTTGGGCTAACAGCATCAGCAAGAGAACAGCCAAGACGGCGTGGTAGATCTGGCTCGGAGCTTCGGTGTCTCGCGTAACAGTCATCACATGTCGGGTGCGGTCCTAACGATGGGTCGCCCGGAGTTGACAGCGAGGTTAGCCGCCGGTAGTCTGGCCGTCCATCGAGGAAGCGGCTGACGCCTAGCCTCCGGAGCGACCACATGAAGCTTTTGGCTCTCGCATTCATCGCTGCAGCCGCGTCGTTACCCTCCCTTGTGCAAGCTCAGGTACCCGATCTCCGCATCGGCGTCGTTATCGATGGGCCGTGGGAGCTTAACGACGATATCCGCGACATGATCCATCGCGAAACCTCGACGCTTACAGCCGATGAGTTTGACGTACTGTTTCCAGCCGACAAGGACATCGTGGCCGACTGGACGACCGAAGGCGTGCGCTGGGCGCTTGACAAGTTGCTTGCAGATCCTCAAGTCGATCTCGTGATCGCATCCGGGGTCCTCGCGTCAATCGATGCCATCCAACGTGGTCCGCTCCCAAAACCGGTAATCGCCCCGTTCGCGATCTTCCCAGAGATACTGGGTCTGCCCATCACCGGGGGGAGTGGCATCGAGAATCTGAGCTATGTGACGCTCCCATCAACGTTCGAGAGAGATCTCCAGGCGTTTCGGGAGATCGTTCCCATCACCCACCTGGCCCTGTTGGTCAACGCCGGCGTTGCCGCTGGAGTCAACCACGGCCTGGCTACCATGGCGCAGCGTGCGGAGGCGTGGGGTGTGGACGTGACGGTGGTCCCGGTCTCATCGTCGATCGACGACGCCATGGCCCTGATTCCGAGCACCGTCGACGCAGTCTACCTGGCGCCCATGCTGCACATACCGATAAGCGAGCACGACCGATTGCTCGCCCTACTGATAGAGCGTCGCCTGCCGAGCTTTTCCGTGCTCGGGCGCGACGAGGTCGAACGCGGCGCGCTGGTGGGTCTACAGATGGACACTTGGTTCCCACGAATCACGCGTCGCATTGCACTCAACGTTCAACGTATACTGCTCGGTGAGCCCCCGGGGCAGGTACCGGTCGAATTCCGGACCCAGGAGCGATTGGTCATCAATATGGCCACGGCCCGCGCGATCAATCGCTTTCCCCCCTACTGGGTGCTGATCGAGGCCGAAGCTCTCCACGAAACCCCACCCGCAGCAGGTCGGCAACTCGACCTCCACGCCGCAGTGCACGAGGCGATCCGAGAAAACCTCGATCTGGCGGCCAACGAGCGCGCGGTGGCGGCGGGCGCGCAGGAAATCCCACTGGCGAGGTCACGTCTCCTTCCTCAACTCGAGGTCTCGACGCTAACCACGGCGATCGACGAAGATCGCGCGGAAGCGAGCTTCGGAATTCAGCCCGAGCGCCGTTCGACCGGCACGCTCGCTCTGAGTCAGCTCCTCTTCTCTGAGCCAGCCTGGGCCAACCTGTCAATTCAGCGCCGATTGCAGAGCGCTCGTGAGTACGATCGGGAAGCGCTCCAGTTCGACATCGCTCAGGCAGCGGCCACGGCCTACCTGAACGTGCTCCAGGCCAAGACCACCGAATCGGTCGAGCGGGACAACCTCTCACTGACCCGCAGAAACCTCGAGATGGCGCAATCGAGACAACAAATAGGGATCGCCAACCCGTCCGAGGTCTATCGCTGGGAAAGCGAGGTGGCGTTGAGCCGGCGGCGGGTTATCGACGCAGTCGCGGTGACTCGCCAGGCGGAGATCGCTCTCGCGCGTCTCCTCCACCGCCCGCTGCGCGAATCGTTCGAGTTGGCCGATGTTACGATCGAGGATCCTTCGCTCGTTACTGGCCAACGCGGCTTCTTCGGCTATGTCGAGGACCAGCTCGTGTTCGACGCGTTCTCTGACTTTCTCGTCAAGGAGGGGTTGGCTGCCTCACCCGAGATCCACCAGCTGGACGCGCTGATCGCCGCCAGTGAGCGCTCGCTCCGCTCAGCAACGAGCGCGTTCTTCTCTCCAACTGTTTCGCTACAGGCTCAAGTCGATCGTCAGTTCGAAGAGAGTGGCGCTGGCGCGGGAGGGCCCGGACTTCAACTTCCAACCGAACTCCCGACCGCCGATGACACGAACTGGAGTGTCGGTCTCAATCTTAGCATTCCTGTCTGGACGAGCGGATCACGGCTCGCCGATCGCACGCAGGCGAGCGAGGAACTTTTCGATCTGCGGCTTCAGCGCGCCGCCGCTATCGAGCGGGTCGAACAGCGTATCCGAACGGCGCTCGAGGAGGTCAGCGCTTCGTTCCTCGGAATCCAGCTTGCGAACGACGCGGCGGTCGCGGCCGCACAGTCCCTCGAGCTCGTATCCGACGGCTACGCTCGTGGCGTCGTTTCAATCCTCGACGTGCTGGACGCGCAGAACGCCGCGCTCACAGCAGACCTCGCCGCTGCAGCCAGCGTGTACCAATTCCTGATTGATCTGATGGAGGTCGAAAGGGCAATCAGCCAGTTGGATTTCTTCATGTCACCGGAAGCGTATGAAGCGTGGTTCCAGCGCCTCGATGATCACTTCGAATCGATTGGGATCGCCCCGCGGTGATGAGCACGTCGATGACGGACCGCGCGCTCTTTGTCGTCGTCGCCCTTTCGTGTGTCGGGTCCATGCGTTGCAGCGCGGAGCCCGCTGCGGAATCCTCCATTCGGCCCGTGCGGACAATGGAAATCTTCACCGGTGCGGGCACTCGAGAACGCGCGTTCTCGGGCGTAACCCGTGCTGGAATCGAGGCCGTGCTGAGCTTCCGCGTTCCCGGAACAATCATTCAACTGCCGATTGCGGTTGGACGAACCGTCGATGAGGGTCAACCGATCGCAGTTCTAGATCCGGCTGACTACCGGTTGCAAGTGCAAGAGGCGGCCGCTGCCCTCGCCCAATCGCAAGCCAACGCGCGCAATACTCGCGCCAACTACGATCGTGTGAGAGAACTCTACGAGAATGAGAATGCCTCACTGAGTGAGCTCGATGCGGCCCGAGCCGCGGCCGAGTCTGGCGAGGCGTCCGTGTCGGCGGCCCAGACTCGCCTGGCGCTGGCGCGATCGCAACTCAGCTACACGACCCTCCGGGCACCACTCGCCGGCGACATCGCCTCGATTACCGCGGAAGTCAACGAGAACGTCAACACCGGCCAGGCGATCGCGGTCCTCAACGCTGGAGAGATCCCTGAAGTCGAGGTCGCGATGCCGGAAAACCTGATCTCTGGCATCAAAGTCGGAGATGACGTGACCGTGACGCTAGACGCGATTCCGGGCAGGGAGTTCCCAGCCACCATCACCGAGGTGGGTGCCGCCGCGACTGGAGCCGGTGCGACGTTCCCGGTCATTGTGCGCTTCGACGCTGCGGATCCAGCCGTCCGACCGGGCATGGCGGCCTCCGCAAGGTTCTCCTTCACCGCCACGTCGGTCGGGGACGTGGTTCAGGTCCCTCCGGCCGCAGTCACCGAGGATCGTGAAGGGCGATATGTCTATGTCGTGGAGCAACCCAAAGGGGGAGTTGGGACGATACGGCGCCGCTCAGTTCGCGTCGGTGAACTCACCGCTTCGGGTCTGACCGTACTCGAGGGGCTCGAGGATGGTGATCTGCTTGTAACCGCCGGTGTCAGCCGCGTCCGGGACGGCCAACAAGTACAGCTGCTAACCGCATCCGGGATCGCGGAGTGAGCCTTACCAGCCAAGCGCTAGCAAAAAACCGCACTACGTTCACCGCTCTTGCGATCATTCTCGTCGGAGGGTTGTCAGCCTATCGTTCCCTGCCACGGGCTGAAGACCCGGGCTTCATAATCCGCACCGCCGTCGTGATCACGAACTTCCCCGGCGCGAGCCCGGAACGGGTCGAACTGCTCGTCACCGACAAGATCGAGAAGGCGATTCAGGAGATCCCCGAACTCGACGTTATCAGAAGCCAGTCGAAAACCGGAAGCTCGATCATATGGGTCGACATCAAGGAGGAGTACACCGAGATGCGGCCGATCTGGGATAGCCTTCGGCGCAAAGTCGACCGGGTTCGCGGCGATCTCCCGGAGGGTGTCAGCGGTCCCTTCGTCAATGACGAGTTTGGCGATGTCTTTGGGATTGTGATTGCACTGACCGGCGATGGGTTCACGTATGCGGAGCTCAAGAACGTGGCCGATGAAGTCCGTGATGAGCTTCTGCTCATCCCCGACGTCGCCAAAGTCGACATCTACGGTGCGCAAGACGAGCGCATCTTCGTCGAGTACAACAACGCGCGCCTGGCCGAGTACGGGATCTCACCGATTCAGCTCGAGCAGATACTCGCAAGTCGCAACATCGTCATCCCGGGTGGCAATATCACCACCGGTGACGAGCGGATCGTTCTGGAGCCTACCGGGAACTTCGAATCCGTCGACGAGCTGAAACAGACGATCATCAAGTTGCCAGGCCGCGATGCGTTGATCTATCTGCAGGATTTGGCCGAGGTTTCTCGGGGCTACGTCGATCCTCCGAAGACGATGATGCGGGCGAACGGAATACCAGCACTTGGCCTAGCGGTCTCGATGCGGGAGGGCGGCAACATCATCGCACTTGGAGAAGCGGTCAGGGCCACCATCGATCGTGTCAAAGCTTCGTACCCGATCGGGATCGAATTCGACTACACCCAGTTCCAACCCGACCCCGTGCAGAAAAAGGTCGATGATTTCGCAGGTAGTCTTCTGCAAGCGATCGCCATCGTTGGCCTCGTGATGCTACTCACTTTGGGCCTTCGGACCGGATTTGTCGTTGCCAGCTTGATCCCGATGGCGATGATCATGGCGCTCCTGGTGATGTCCTTCTTCGGGATCGGCTTGGATCAGATGTCATTGGCCTCGCTCATCATCGCGTTGGGCATGCTGGTCGATAACGCGATCGTTATGTCGGAATCGATCATGGTCATGATGCAAGGCGGCAAGTCCCCCGTGCAATCTGCCGTGGACTCAGCCCACGAGCTGATGCTGCCGCTTCTCACCTCGTCATTAACGACCGCTGCCGCTTTTCTTCCTATCTACCTAGCGGAGTCAGCAGTTGGCGAATACACCGCCCCCATCTTCCTGGTCGTAACGATCACCTTGCTGTGTTCGTGGCTGCTGGCGTTGACGATGATCCCGCTCCTAGCGGTGCGGTTCCTGCGCGTGAACCCCGCGGCCGGAGAACAGGACTTTGACACCCCGTTCTATCGACGGTACCGGGGCCTCTTGCTTGCCGCGCTGCGCCGTCCATGGCACAGTTTGGCGGCCGTGCTCGCGGTGTTCGTATTGGCGCTAGTCGGCTTCCGCTTCATCCCCGTGATCTTCTTTCCACCCAACGACCGCCCGACGTTCTCCGCTGACTTGGAGCTACCGGTTGGAACCCCGATCGAAAAGACCGCCGCGATGGTGAGCGTGTTCGACCGGTTTCTGTCGGCCAGTCTCGCGACCGGACCCGACCGCGAGACTGGGATCACCAACTGGGCCGCCTTCATCGGCGAGGGCGCACCCCGGTATCTGCTGCCGTATGCTCCCGAGATGGCCGCACCGGAGTACTCCTACATGATCCTAAACGCCACGTCGCGCAACATCATCGAAGATCTCGTGGCGCCGATGGAAGCGTTCGCGAACCAGTCGTTTCCCGATCTCAAAGCGACGATCCGGCCGCTCGATCTCGGTCCCCCGGCCTGGCCGCCGATCGAGGTTCGGGTTTCGGGACGGGATCCCGACGTTCTGTTTCACCTCGTCGACCAGGTCAAAGCGCAACTACGCGAGATTCCGGGGACCAAGCTGATCGACGATAACTGGGGACCACGGTCGAAGAAGATCGAGGTCCGGGTGAACCAACCCCGGGCAAGGCGAGCCGGTGTCACCAGTCAGGACATCGCCGTCTCGCTTCAGACCTACCTGAGCGGGATCGACATCAGCGAGTATCGCGAGGAGGACGACGTGATCCCGATCACGATGCGATCGGTGGCCGCCGAACGCAAAGATATCGATCAGCTGGAGAGCCTGAATGTGTATGCCCAGGCGACGGGACGATCGGTGCCGCTACGACAGGTGGCCGATGTACAGGTCGTCTGGCAGCCGGCCAAGATCCTGCGATACGACCGCCTCAAGACGGTCACCGTCGAGGCCGCCACCGATCCAGGCGTCACCGCCAACGAAGTAACCGCCAAGCTTCGCCCATGGCTCGAGAAACAGAGCCAGGAATGGGGACTGGGCTATTCGTGGGCGTTTGGCGGCGAGCAGGAGAGCTCGGTCAAGGCGAATGCGTCGATCATGGCCAAGCTCCCGATCGCGGGACTTCTCATCCTGCTGCTGCTGGTGGGTCAGTTCAACTCGTTCCGCCGACCCGCGATCATCCTGCTGACGATTCCGCTGGGCATCATCGGCGTGATATTCGGGCTCCTCGTCGCCCGCTCGTACTTCGGGTTCATGACGTTGCTCGGGATCATCTCGCTATCGGGGATTGTGATCAACAACGCGATCGTGTTGCTCGATCGTATCAAGATCGAGATCGAGGAGAACGGCCTCGAGCCATCCAAGGCCGTGATCGAAGCCGCTCAGAAGAGGTTGCGACCGATCCTTCTGACTACCGCCACGACGGTCGGTGGTTTGCTCCCGCTATGGTTTGGCGGCGGCCCGATGTGGGAGCCTATGGCGATCGCCATCATCTTCGGGCTCATGTTCGCCACAATGCTGACGTTGGGTGTCGTGCCGGTCCTCTACTCGCTGTTTTTCGGGGTCAAGTACTCAGGGCGAGGAATCGGAGGCTTGAGCGGCTCCAGCTCATAGCTCCTTTCTCTAGCTCGCCTGATTAGCGAACCAGATCGTCGGCTCGCCGGCCACTCCCGCCTTCTCCATCACGTCGCGTAGCTCAGTGCTCGCAGCGAACGCCTTAGCCGCTTCGATCGAGTCGAAGTGGTGGTAGACGGTTACGTTGGTCGGGTTGCCGTCTTCCTGGTAGACACCATCACCGGTCACGCCCATCGACCGTCGAGTGGCGTCGAAGGCATCGTAGGCTTGCTTCCATTGGGCGAAGTCAGACACGTCGTGACGCACAAAGAGCGTAGCCATTTCGATTCTCCTGTATTGTGAGATTAACGGGTGTTTTGGAGCGGGCGACCGGATTCGAACCGGCGACGTCCAGCTTGGGAAGCTGGCATTCTACCACTGAATTACGCCCGCTCGCGATGTGCGGACCCAAGATATTGAAAAAACGAGCGACGGCCCAACCGAGCCGTCGCCCACTTCTTTTCGCTACCCGAACTCTCAGCTACAGAATGTCGTACCGAACGCGCGGGTTCTCGGCCGGAGTCGAGAACTGCACGCTCACGTTCTCAGTCTCGCCGACGGGCAGCGGCTGCCCTGCCACCGACATCTCCTTCGCCTCTAACACGTCGCCATCGGCCGAGATCAGCATGAACTTGACCGTCAGATCTTGAACCGGAGCCTCGGTGCGATTCGAGAACGTCGCTTCAACACCCCACGTCTCGTCGTTCCTCTGACTCAAGCGAAGAGCTTCGAGCTTGAGCGGAATCCCCTCGGCGTACCCAAACGCTTCCTGGGCACCCTCGACGTCGCCCAGATCACGCCTGACGTACCCCATGTACTCCCACGCTTCGTGGTTGTCGGGCTCGAGCTCGATTTGCTGTTCGAGCACCGCCTTGGCTCCCTCGAGATCGCCGCTTTGGATGCGTACGAATGCGAGATACGAAAGCGGCTCTGTGTTTTGCGAATTGCTCATATCGACCGCTCGCGACAACACTTCGTCAGCCAACTCCAACTGTTGCGCGTTGGCCAACCGGAAACCGAACTCGGTCAATACGTCGGCGTCGGCGCTCTCGGAACCCATGATCTTGCGGATGATCGGCTCTGCCTTCTCCATGTTGCCGAGCGTAGCGTGCAGTCCGGCCAGCTGGATCTCGACGTCGATCTCGTCCGGGTTATCGCCGAGGTAGTTCTCATATACGGTCGCGGCTTCGCCGGCGACTCGCTCGGCCTGGTTGGTGTTCCCCGCAGCAGCAGCTTCCTCAGCCTTGAGTTGGTACGTCTGACCGAGCCTCAGAAGCGCCGGTTTATAGGCTGGGTCGAGCTCGAGCGATTTGCTGAAGCTCTCGATCGCCAGATCGTACTCCTTCTTGGTCTGATGCACTGCGCCCAGACCCAGATGGCCCTCTTTCCCGGTCGGGTTTACCTCGACCGCTGTTCTAAGCGTGCTCTCGGCTGCCTCAACGTCACCGGCCGACAATTGTCGCACGCCTTCGTTCACCATCGGCCCCCACAGCGCCATCTTGGCTTGATCGATGTCGTCTTGCAGCTCATCGCCTGCGCCGGGATTGCCGTTCAGGCTATCCGCTACCGCCAAAAGACCGAGCGCCTTGTAGCTCGAGTCTGGCGAGACGCGAGCCAGCGCTATCGCATACAAGTATTGAAACTCGGAGTTATCGGTGCACATCTCGAGGTTCTCGGCCAGCACCTTGCGCGCGTCGGCCCATTTGTTCTTCGAGATTCGGGCCTTCGACCCGTTGATGTAGGCTTGGCACGTTTGGCCGTAGCCAAGCTCAGCGCTCAGCAGCACCAGCACCCCGGCGAGCAGGATTCGTTTCATCGATGTCCTCCATAGAAAAGAATCAGGTAGCACACGATTATACCTCCAGATCGGGATCGGGTTCCAGCCGCGCCAACTCGGCTGTTAGCGCCGCAACCACGTCTCGCACGGCTACCCCGCGGGCTTCGGCGATCGTTCGGCACGCATCGAACTCGGGCCGCAGTTCGACCCGACCGTCCCGGCGCCGCACGCGCTTGACCGCAACGCGCCCAAAGGACGTGTCGAGCTCGATCGATTCACGCGCCAGCGTGTGGCGGGCGACGCCCCAATAACGAACACCCAGCGTCGTGGTCTCGTTGAAGAGCACTTCGGACGTCGCGTCGACCGCCTCGTGCGGCGCTAGCAGTCGTACCGTAACACCGGGCCGCTGCTTCTTCATCTGTACCGGCACCCAGTGCACCTCGACCGCGCCGGCGGCGTACAACCGGTCGGCAAGCGGACCGAAAAACCGAGGCTCGAGATCGTCGAGGTCACACTCGACCACGGACAACTGTTGAGCCCCCTCGCGGGAATCGCCGACGACGAGTCGCAACAGGTTGGGCTGCTCGTCCAGCTCCCGGGTTCCGGCGCCGTAACCGACATAGTCGGGTACGAAGTCGGGCGGTAACCCCTGTGTGGACGCTAGCGTCGTCACCAACGCCGCTCCGGTCGGGGTTGTCAGCTCGGCTCGTACTGCCGAGTCTCGAACCTGCCAACCCTGAATTAGCTCCATCACCGCAGGTGGCGGAACCGGGAGCCGCCCGTGACTGGTCTCGATCCAACCCGAGCCCAACGTGAACGGCGACGCGTGGAGCGTCTCGATGCCGAGGCTCTCGAGACACCATACGGCGCCAACGATATCGACGATCGCGTCCAGCGCGCCGACTTCGTGGAACTGCACCTCGTCGATCGTCGTGCCGTGAACCTTGGCCTCAGCCTGGCCGAGTCGCTCGAACACCTGTCGCGCTCGATCGGTCACGGGTGCGCCCAGCTTGGCGTTCTCGATCCGCTCGATGATCTCGGTCAGTGAACGGTGCTCGACCCGGTCGGGTACATCCACGTGGCACAGAGTCGCGTTGATCCCGTGACGGGAGACGATCTCGGTCGTGAGGCCGACGCCATCGAGCGCCAGTGGCTCGAGCGCGGCCTTGAGCCGCTCGAGCTCAACACCTGCATCCAAGCAAGCTCCCAGCAGCATGTCGCCGCTGACACCCGAGAACATGTCGAGATAACCGACCCGCATGGAACCAAGTGTAGTCTCGACGCCGGCCGTCACGCCGCACTCATGATGGCCGGGTACTTGAGGCCGTGCCCGGTGATAAAACACACCACCCGCTCGTGACGCGCGATCGCACCGGCGTCGAGCAGCTTGGTCAGCGCACTGACCGTGGCCCCGGCTTCCGGCCCGGCTAGAATCCCTTCCTCGCTGGCCAGCCGATGGGCACCATCGAGGAGTTGGGGATCGGACACGGTGACCGCCGTGCCACCAGAGGAACGGAGCGTCGCCAGGATCAGGAAGTCGCCCAAAGCCGAGGGTACTCTGAGGCCGCTGGCCACCGTCTCGGGATCGGCCACCGGCATCGCACCATCCGCACCGGCCCGAAACGCAGCCACGATCGGCGCGCAGCCGATCGCCTGAACAGCGATCATACGCGGCCGCTCGGCGCCGATCCAACCCAGCGCCTGCATCTCGCCGAACGCTTTCCACATGGCGATCAAACCAGTACCACCCCCGGTCGGGTAGACGATCGCGTCGGGTAGCTCCCAATCGAACGCTTCGGCCAACTCGTACCCCATCGTTTTCTTGCCCTCGATTCGATACGGCTCGCGCAATGTCGAGAGATCGAACGATCCGTTCTCCGCGATCCGTGCGCGCACCCACCGACCGGCGTTCGCGATCGAGCCAGCCACCAGATGGAGATCGGCGCCAAACGCGCGACACTCGTCGATGATTGGCTGCGGTGTCGCCTCGGGCATCGCCACCGTGCAGGTGAGACCAGCGGCAGCGCAGTAGGCCGCCGCGGCGCTGCCGGCGTTGCCGGCGCTCGGCAGAATGACGCTGCGCGCGCCCAAGGCGCGAGCACGATGCACCGCTACCGCCATCCCGCGGGCCTTGAACGTCCCGGTCGGGTTTAGTCCCTCGTCTTTGAAGTAGAGTCGGTCGAGCCCGAGCGCGGGGCCGATCCGGGGGTCCACCCCTCGCCCAGGGTTAGCGGTGTCTCGTCGGTTTCGATCGGCATGACTTCGCGGTAACGCCACACATCGGTGCGCTCGCGATCGACGCCGGGTTGCGTCGCGCGTGGGGCGAGCGCGAGTAGGTCATAGTGCGCCATCAATGGACCGCCGCACGCACACGTGTTTGCTAACTCGGCAGCCGACGCCGTCTGTCCACAACGCGTGCACGCGAGATGGTCGACCACTAGCCCGACTCGAGCGTGGTTACCGCCAATGCGGCGATCCCTTCCTCACGACCCAGCACACCCAGCCCTTCGAAGGTCGTCGCCTTGACGCTCACCCGATCGCGATCGATATCGAGCGCAGTGGCGATCCGGTC